>JBJTAA010000415.1:0-2612 GCA_046090525.1 Planctomycetota bacterium | reverse complement strand
CCTGCTGGCAGCCGGTGCCGAGTCGGGCCTGCGGCCGCTGCTCGTGCAGTTGGTGGCGATCATCGTGGCGGCGCGGCTCGGGGCGCTCCTGGCCCGCCGGCTGCGGCAGCCCGCGGTGGTCGGAGAGATCGTGGCCGGGCTCGTGCTCGGGCCGTCGGTGTTCGGGGCGCTGGCGCCCGAGCTGTTTCAGGCGGTCTTCAAGGCGGGCGCCGGCGGTGCCGGAGCCCCGGGCCTCGACGCATCGCTCACGAGCTTCAGCCAGGTGGGGCTCGTGCTGCTGTTGTTCCTGATCGGGATCGAGTTCGACTTTTCCCACATCCGCCGCCAGGGCACCGTGGCCGCGGCCGTGTCGGTGGCCGGCGTGGCCGTGCCCTTCACGCTGGGCGTGGGCCTCGCCTGGGCGATGGCGCCGCGGCTCGAGGTCCTCGGGGCCTCCGAGCCGATCGATCCGCGGTCGTTCGCGCTCTTCCTGGGCGTCGCCATGTCGATCACGGCGATCCCGATCCTCGGCCGCATCCTGATCGAGATGGGCCTGCAGCACACGCCGCTGGGGGCCACCGTGATCGCGGCGGCCGCCTGCGACGACGTCGTCGGCTGGACGCTCCTGGCGGCGGTCTCGGCCGTGGCGAGCGGCAGCTTCGAGCCGGCGCTCGTGCTGCGGATGGTGGCCGGGACGGCGGCGTTGGCGGCGTTCGCGCTCTATGTCCTGCGGCCGCTGGTGCTGCCGCGGCTCGAACGGGCCGTGGATGCGTCCGGGCGGCTGCCGGCCGGCTGGCTCTCGGTGGTGCTCGGGTGCCTGTTCGTGGCCGCCTGGCTGACGAGCGCGATCGGCATCTTCGCCATCTTCGGCGGGTTCCTGCTGGGGGCGTCGCTCTCCGGCTCTCCCCGGCTAAGGGAGGCGGTCGCCAGCCAGTTCACCGACTTCGTCACGGTCTTCTTCCTGCCGATCTTCTTCACCTACACCGGCCTGCGGACCTTCGTGGGCTCGCTCTCGGGACTCGAGGCCTGGGGCTGGTGTGCCGCCGTGTTCGCGGTGGCAGTGCTCGGCAAGTGGGGTGGTTGCGGCCTCGCCGCGCGGCTCGGGGGCATGCCGGCGGGCGAGGCGGCTTGCGTGGGGGTGCTGATGAACACGCGGGCCCTGATGGAACTCGTAGTGATCAACGTGGGGATGGATCTGGGCGTCATTCCGCCGGCCGTCTACTGCATGCTCGTCCTGATGGCGATCGGCACGACGCTGATGGCAACGCCGCTGGCGACCCGCCTGCTCCGCGGCAGCCGCTACGGGCCGACCCTCGTCGCCCGCGGCTTCCTGCGGGCCTGAGCGGTCGGGCGACACGCGTCGGGCCGGCCAGGCTGCCACGCGGCCTCGGCGTCACCCGGCCCGGCGTTCCCGCCAGAGCATCACGGCCGATCCGGCGGCGGCTGCGGCGGCGAGCGTGACGAGCGTCCACGTCGGCACGATCCGGCCCGGGGCCACGGCTTCGCGCTCGGCGGCCGTTTCGGCGAGGTCGACGGGGTCGAGTCCGGCTGCCCGCCGCTGCCGCTCGAGGGCGGCCTGCTCGCGGCCCAGGAACCGGCCCTCGAGTTGCCGCTGCCGCCAGTCCCACTTGGGGGCGATGAGCCCGATGCCGACCAGCGCCATCGACGAGAACAGGAGCGCCCAGAACCATCCGCTATCCGTCAGCGGCGGCCGTTCCGGGGGCTGTTCGGGCGGTGTCGGGGGAGCGACCACGGGGGTGAGTGCCGGTTTTCCAGGCCCGGAGAAGTTTTTCGCACATCCGCTTGTCAGAAATCCGATCAGCGGTACAGTGAAGGTATGCGGCGGGCCACAAAACCACCAGTGAACGGCGAAAATGGCGGCACGGAGCCCCGTGCCTCGGATGCGGCCGTCATCGATCTGCTGCGGCTCCGGGACGCCCTCGAGATCGGCGACCTGGCGACCAGTTTGGGCGTCACGGCGACGGCCGTCCGTCAGCGGCTCGACCGGCTGATGCGTTCGGGGCTCGTGGAACGCACCTCGGTGTCCAAGCCCCGTGGCCGCCCGTCTCATGCCTATAGCCTCACCGCTGCTGGCCGCCGCGTGGGAGGCGATAACTTTCGCGATCTGGCCCTGGTCTTGTGGCGTGAAATCCGGGCGGTCCGCGACCCGCAGGTGCGGTCTGGGTTGATCGGCCGAATCGGGTCTGCCCTGGCGGACGCCTACCGGCAGCAGGTCGCCGGCGACTCGCCGGCCGAACGGCTCGAGAGCGTGGCGAACCTGCTGCAGGAGCGAGATATCTGCTGCTCGGTGGGGCATGCCGAGGCGCCGGGCGGCCTGACCGTGCTCACGAGCCATGCCTGCCCCTACCCCGACCTCGCGGAGGAAGATCGCGGCATCTGTGCCGCCGAGCGCGCGATGCTCCAGGAACTCGTCGGTGCCAACGTGCGGCTCGCCGATTGCCGGCTCGATGGCGGCTCGGTGTGCCGGTTCGTCGCCGGCGAGCGGAGCGACGACAATCCGGCCGACGGCACTTGCACATCCGGCGGTTAACGCGTCGAATGCCGAGCGGTATGTCGATTTGACACACACAGCCCAGCGAAAAATCACTCCACCGAGCCACCGAAGGAGCCAG
>JBJTAA010000414.1:0-9494 GCA_046090525.1 Planctomycetota bacterium | reverse complement strand
CCCATCGCCGGACGCTCGCTTCAGGCATCCTGCCTTTCGCTCGCTCCGTGCTGGCCGCGCTTTCGCAATCCGGGCTGCGCTCGCCAGCAAGGCCGGCTCCGGGGCACGGGCACCCCCTCGCCGGTCCACTGAGATGCTGAGGAGCCGGGTGGGGGCACGCGCAGGAACCGAGGAGCTTTGCGGAGCACGCCGTTGGCAACTCCGATCAGGTAAGTACTCGCAAAGTCCGAAGGTTCCGATCTGCAAGAGCCGCCTGCGGCCGCATGTCCCCACCCGGCGAACCGATGCGGCCTGCCTCGGGAGCCCGAGGACGACTGCCTGCCCCATGCCCGAGCAGGAGCCGCGTTTTTCCCTCGGAAAAATGGGCTTGAGTCGGCGGACGGCGGCCGCCATCATCCCGCCCCGCGTCGGGATCCAGGGGCGGCCACGGATGGCCGCCGGGCGGGATCCCGTGACGCACCGGCCCGCGTTCCGCCAGCAAGGAGAGCATTCCGTGAACAGGCAAATGGCAATCGTCGCCCTCGTCGCCGCCCTCGCCACGCCCATGGCCAAGGGGCAGGCACCGGCCCAGCCCGCCGTCCGCCCCATGCAGCAGGTCGCCTCGGCCTCCGCGGGCCCGGCCACCCACGTGGCCGTGATCGACGTCGGCTACATCTTCAAGAACCACACCCGCTTCAAGGCGGCGATGGACAAGATGAAGGACGAGGTGCTGGCGGCCGAGAACTCGCTCAAGGCCGAGCGGGACCGGATCAACGGCCTGATGGAGCAGCTCAAGGGCTTCAACGTCGGCACCCCCGAGTATCGCAAGCTCGAGGGGGAGGTCGCCAAGGCCCAGGGCGACTTCAACGTCAACGCCCAGCTCCAGAAGAAGGACTTCATGGACCGTGAGGCGAAGGTCTACCTGCAGGTCTACAACGAGATCGAGCGGGCCGTGAGCCAGTTCGCGCGGGACAACAAGATCGCGGTCGTGCACCGGTTCGATGGCGAGCCGATCGACGAGGCCGATCGCAACCGGATCCTGGGCAGCATCACCAAGCCGATCGTGTACTACGATCCGCAGATCGACATCACGCCCGACATCCTGCGGATGCTCAACGGCGCCGCCGTGGCCGGCCAGCCGCAGCAGCCTGTCCGCTGAGTCGCTTGCCGCCCATTCGGAGGCCGGGCGGCCGTCATCGCGGCGGCCGCCCGGCTCCCTTCCCGACGAGATTGTTCATGCAGCCACGCCCGCAGCAGACGATCCGCCGCGCGGTGACGGTGGCTGGCAAGGGCTACTGGAGCGGCCGCCCCTGCCGCGTCGAGTTTCTGCCCGCGGCGGCCAACACGGGCATCGCATTCCTGCGGTCGGTCGGCGGCGTGCCGGTACGGATTCCCGTCACGGTCGAGAGCCGCGTGGATGCCACCGCCCGCACGAACCTGGCGGTGGCCGGCGTGCGGGTGCAGATGGTCGAGCATGCCGTCAGCGCATTGGCTGGCCTGGGTATCGACTGCTGTTTGATCAAGGTGACGGCGGAGGAGCTGCCCGGCCTCGATGGCTCGGCCCATGGGTTCGTGGCGGCGCTCGAGGAGGCGGGCATCGAGCGGCTCGGGGCCCCCGTCGAGCCGATCGTGGTTCGCGAGCCCTGCCGCATCCGCGATGGCGACGCCTGGATCGAGGCGCTGCCGCCGGTGCATCCGGGCCTGTCGGTGGACTACGAGCTCGACTACGGCCCCGGGCCGATCGGTCGCCAGGTGCTGGCGATCCGCGTGACGCCCGAGAGTTACCGGGCGGAGCTCGCCAGGGCGCGGACCTTCATCACCGAGCCCGAGGCGCGGCGGCTGCGGGCCGCCGGGCTGGCTGCCGACGTCACGACCCGCGACCTCGTCGTCTTCGGCGCGGATGGCCCGATCGACAACCCGCTCCGCTGGCCCGACGAATGCGTGCGGCACAAGGTGCTCGACCTCGTCGGCGACCTGGCGCTCGCGGGCCGGCCGGTGCATGCCCACGTGCGGGCGTCGCGGAGCGGCCACCGGCTCAATGCGATGCTCGCGGAGCGGCTCCGGGCCCTGGCGGACGGGGCCCGGATGTTCGCGGGGCGGGGCCATGCTGTCGCGGGGAGGCGGGCCTCGGCCTGACGGCGCATGCACGGCGACCCCCATGGCGATCTCCACCCGCCGACCGTGCCGACGGTGGAAGTCCATCCCACGGCCATCGTCGACCCCCGGGCCGAACTCGCCGCCGGGGTGCGGATCGGCCCGCACTGCGTCGTCTCGGCCGAGGCGGTGATCGGGCCCGGGACCGTGCTCGAGAACCACGTGACGATCATGGGCCGGGTCGTGATCGGGGCCCGCAACCGGATCTTTCCCAACTGCGTGATCGGCGGCGAACCCCAGGACATCAGCTACCGGGGCACGCCCACCTGCGTCGTGATCGGCGACGACAACACGATCCGCGAGGGTGTGACGATCAATCGGGCGAGCGAGAAGGAGGAAGGGGTCACGACGATCGGCAACGGCAACTTCCTGATGGCCGCCTGCCACGTCGCCCACGACTGCCGGATCGCCGACCACGTGACGATCGCCAACGGCACGCTGCTCGGCGGCCACGTGCGGATCGACTCGCGGGCCTCGCTCTCCGGCGCCGTCGCGGTGCACCACTGGGCGACGATCGGGGGCTGGGCCTTCGTGGCGGGGCTCTCGCGGGTGCTGCACGACGTGCCCCCCTTCATGCTCTGCGAGGGGGCTCCCGCCCGTCCGCGGTGCATCAACATGGTGGCGCTCAAGCGGGGCGGCTTCGACCGCGACGCGATCGCGGCGATCGCGGAGGCCCATCGCCTGCTCTACCGGGCGAAGGTGGGGCTGGAGCCGGCCCGCGAGATCCTGCGGACGCAGGGCATGCTCGGGCCGGCGGTCGAGACCCTGCTCGGATTCTTGGCACAGCAACAGGAGGGTCGCCACGGGCGGGCCCGCGATCGGAGGAGGGCGGCATGACACGCACGAGGATGGCGGTGGTGGGCTGCGGCCACCTGGGCACGATCCATGCCAGGCTGCTGGCCGGGCGGGACGACGTGGAACTGGTGGCGGTGGTCGATCCGGTGGCCGAGGCCCGGCAGCGGGTGGCCGAGGCGCACGGCTGCCTGCCGCTCGCCGAACCCCACGAACTCGTCGGCCGCGTCGAGGCCGTCGTGGTGGCGGCCCCCACGGGATTGCACGCGGCGGTGGCCGTGCCGCTGCTGGAGGCGGGTATCGACCTGCTCGTCGAGAAGCCGTTGGGCGCCACCGTCGAGGAAGCCCGCGGCATCGCCGCGGCCGCCCGGCGGCTCGGCCGGACCGTGTCGGTCGGTCACGTGGAGCGCTACAACCCCGCCTGGCGTTCGGCCGTGGCCCGGGCGGGCGAAGTGCGGTTCATCGAGGCCCGGCGGCTCGCCCCCTTCACCTTCCGCTCGCTCGACGTGGGCGTGGTCTACGACCTCATGATCCACGACATCGACCTGGTGCTCTCGCTCAACCCCGGCAGGCTGGAGCGGGTCGACGCCCGCGGCCTCGTCGCGACCGGCGGCCACGAGGATGCCGTCGGTGCGCGGCTGGAGTTCGATTCCGGTCTCGTCGCCGAACTGACCGCCTCGCGGATCAGTCCGCGGGCGGAACGCACCGTCTCGATGTGGGGCGTGGGGGGAATGGTTTCCGTGGACCTCACGGCGAAGACGGTCGAGGTGATCGCCCCATCCGCGGCCGTGCGGGACGGCAGCTTCGACGCCGCCGCCGTGCCGCCCGCGGATCGCGGGGGCCTCAAGGACCGGTTCTTCGCCGAGATCCTGCCCCGGGAGACCGTGACCGTTCCCGACGCCAATGCGATCGCAGGCGAGCACGACGATCTGCTGACCGCGATCCGCACGGGGGCCGAGCCGATCGTGACGGCGGCCGCCGGGGCCTCGGCGGTCGAGGTGGCCGCCCGCGTGCTCGAGGTACTCGAGTGCGACAGGCTCGGCGGTGGCCGGCGGTCGCGCCGGTCGCGGCCCGCGACGATCCCGCTGTTTCCCCGCCGCAAGACCGGCTGACCGGTCCAGCCTCCCCAACCGGCAGGGTCCGGCCCGGAGTCGGGCCGCCGCCGCTGCCGATACTTATCGGGTAGCTCGTTCGATGTCGACCCACCCCGACCCCGGCGCGCCTTTCGTCATGCCGTGCCCCGCCTCCCGCCGTCGCGGCCTGCCCGTCGGGGTCGTCATCTGCGCGGTCGCGCTGGCCGCGCCCGTGGCGGCCATCGAGCCGCCGCCGGTCGTGTTCGAGGGGCTGGGCCTGGCGGGCTTCGAGGGGGCGGGCTCGGTCGCTTCCGCGCTCAAGCAGGCGGGCCCAGCCGCGCCCGACGCCGCGCCGTCGCCGGTCGAGTTCAAGGGGATCGCCGTGCAGGGGCCGACCGGGCGGGACGGCCTGCCCGTGCCCCTCGCCGCCGAGCTCCGCAGCCGCATCGACCAGTTCGACGTCGCCGCCGGCCTGCTCGCCGATCCGGCGGTGATCGACGCCGGGCCGGCGCGGTGGACCGGGCGGATCGGACTCGCGAATACGTCCGACGCCGGCCGCGAGTCACTGGAGTTGCGGACGATGCTCGCCCCCGGTCAGGAGCGAAGCACGATCGGCCTGGCCCTCGGCCCGCGGCTGGAGCGGCGGTTCGGGAAGGGGATGACCTTCTTCCTCGACGGCCAGGCGGAGGCCCAGGCGATGCGCTCGGCCGAGGCCGGCTGGTGGACGCTGCCCGGCACGTCCACGGCCGACCTCACGATGCTCGGCGTCACGGCGACCACTGGCCTGTTGCGCTGATCCGTCAGGCCAGGTCGCGGTGCTGGAAGAGCACGAGCGCCACGAGGATGGCCACGGCCGCATAGAGGGCGGCGTAGAGCGCGGCCCAGCCGAGGTAATCCCAGGGCACGGGCACGCCTCCCACCACGGCCGCCTCGACGGTGAAGTGGTCGAGCACCGGCAGGATCGTGGCGAAGAGCCGGCCCGTGAACCGCACGATCGCGAACTTGCCCACGCTCGACTGCACGATCAGCGGCACGAGGTGGCCGAGGGCGTAGACCGCGAAGCAGAGGATCAGGTTGGCCACGGTCCCCAGCCGCGTCGAAGCGGCCAGCGCGATCGCGGCCAGCACCACCGACTCGAGGAAGGCGAGCGCGAGCCCCGGCACGACCGTCACCATCTCGTCGGCGCAGTCCCACCACAGCGGATCGACCTTGGATCCCTCGCGGGCGTCGTAGACGACCTTGAAGTTGGTCATCATCAGGAGCACGCCGCCGAGGATCAGGAACACGAGCAGGGCCACGAGCACGAGGCCCGCGAACTTTCCGAGCACGAACTGCCAGCGGGCCAGCGGCTTGGAGAGCACGGTGAGCGCCGTGCGGCCCTCGATCTCCTCGGAGACGGCGATGCCGGCGGTCCAGGCGACCAGCAGCAGGGCCAGCACCTTGATCAGCGTCAGCCCGCTGTCCTTGTACATCTTCACGTCCTCGCCGAACGTGTTGTAGGGAATCACGATGAAGGCCACGATCAGGGCGATCCCCAACGTGATCACGACGGCGAACAGCGGCTGCCCCACGGCCTCCTTGGTGGTGGCCGCCGCGATCGCGGCCACGCGGCCGCAGGAGAGGCGAAAGAGCGCGTAGGCCCCGACGATCGTGGCCAGCACGGCGAAGGCCCAGGGCAGGATCGCCACCTGGGGATGCTCGGCGACGAGCTGCCAGCGGGCCTCGAGCCGGGCCGGTGCGTTCCCCTCGTTCGTGGCCTCGAGCTGGGCGGTGGTGCCCAGAAAGGGATTGGTCGCATCCTTGGCCCGCCGCCAGCTCCAGGGCTTGCTGGGCTCCAGCACGATGTCCGGCTCCTTGGTCAGGGCGAAGCCCTCGACGGGCTGCTGGGTGCGGACGACGAGCGGCTGGTCGCTCACGATCTCGATCGAGGCGAGCTCCTGCGGCCGCAGCGGCAGCGGGATGGCCTCGAGCTCGGCCCCGGGCGCGACCGTCGCCGTGCGGGTCGACTCGTTGGCCGAGGTCATCCGCACGAGCGACCGGCCGAACTGCCGCAGCGGCGCGGAGTCGGCGAGGCGGAAGTCGGGCGGCAGGGGCAGGCCGATCGGTGCGGCGAAGGCCACCGCCATCGCGGCGAAGGCCACGAGCAGCCAGGCCAAGGGGCCGAGGAAGCCGTCCCGCAGCGCGGCCCGGGCCTCGGTCGCGAGCCGCGGCGACACGAGCCGCAGCAGGCCCCAGGCGGCGAGCGTGGCAAGGATCGTGAGCGCCGCGGCGGCGCCCAGCAGCCAGACCGGTGGCAGCGGGATCAGCCAGCGACCGGCTTGGGCGAGAAGAAGGGGCATGCGGGAAAGCTCCTGGGATTGCGATTATGCCGTGCCCCGACCCGAGCACAAAAGCCCCCGACGGCGGGCGGCGTCCGTGGGCGGGAAGCCCGCGGCTACTGGGTGCTGCCTTCCGTAGCGGCGGGCATCTTGCCCGCCGGCGAAGCGGTGCCGGATTCCGCGGGTTGGAAACCCGCGGCCACGTGTGGGGCACGGCGGCCACTGGTAGCGGCGGGCATCTTGCCCGCCGAAAGCCCGCGGCTACCTGGCCGGCCCGGCCACGACGGTGGCCGCCGGGGCTTCGAGCGGCCAGGCGGCGAGCAGCCGGTGGATGTCGTCGAGCGACACGCCCTCGACGAGGGCCAGCGTGTCGGCGACCGAGCGGTAGCGGCGGGCGTGCGACCACTCCAGGCCCACGTCGAAGAGGCGGCGCCGCGGCCGCTCGCCGGCCAGCACCACGCGGCCGGCCGCCTTGTTGCGGGCCCGTTCGAACTCGGCCGCTGTGATGCCGTCGCGGGCCGCGGACGCGTAGACGTCGAGGATCCGCGCGAGCGACTCGTCCACGTCCTCGGGCTCGCAGGAGAGTTGCGTGACGAACAGGCCGGCGTCGAGGAAGTCGTGATGGCCGAGCGTGGCGTGCTCGACGAGCCCGGGGTCGACGAGTTCCCAGTAGAGCCGGCTGCCCGAACCGTCGCCGAGCACGACGGCCAGGAGACCGGCGGCCCAGCGGTCGGGGTCTTCCTCGCCCGGGCCGGCCGTCATGCGGACGGCGTATCCGAGGGTGGCGGTCGGCCGCTCGATCCGCGCCGTGCCCGGCGTGGCCGCCGCGCGGGGCGGGGCCGAGACCGTGCGGGCGGGTGCGGGGAGCGGCTCCCACCCGCCACACAGCCGCCGCGCCTGCTCGACGAGCGCCGGGAAGTCGACGGCCCCGCTCGCGGCGAGCACCATGCCGCCGGGCGCGTAGCGGCGGCGGTGATACTCCCGCATCGCCTCCACGTCGAGCGCCTCGATCGACTCGACCGTGCCCAGCACGCTCGCGGCCAGCGGATGGCCGCCGAAGAAGGCGGCCCGGCAGCGGTCGTCGGCGCCGAACGGCGGCTGGTCGTCGTACATCCGGATCTCTTCGATGATGACCTTCTTCTCCATCTCGAAGTCGTCGGCCCGCAGTTCCGGTCGCATCAGCGCCGCCAGCAGCTCCACCGCCTCCGCCTGGTGGCGGGGCAGGACGGCCGCGTGGTAGACGGTGTCCTCTTCGCTCGTGAAGGCGTTGGCGGCGGCCCCCAGCCGGTCGAAGCGGCGGTTGATCTCCTCGGCCGAGAGGCCCGGCGGCCCCTTGAAGGTCATGTGCTCGAGGAAGTGGCTGACGCCCGCGAGCCCCGGCGACTCGTCGCGGGCGCCGGTGGCCACGAAGAAGCCCACGCTCGTCGAGACGGCCGACTCGCTCGTCTCGGCGATCACCTCCAGCCCGTTGGGCAGCCGCTCACGCAGAAATGCCACCGGGCACCTCCAGGGGCTCAGGTCCGAGCGACACCACCGAGAGATCGCGGGGCGGCCGCGACGCCAGCCAGTCCTCGATCATCCGCACGTCGAGCCGATCGTAGCGGGCGAGGTCCTCCTCGATCGTGCGCACCCGCCCGAGGTGATACCAGTGGCGGGCCATCGTGCCGACCCGCGACGTCGTGGACTCCTGCTGCATGACCAGTCCGGCCGTGACCCGCGCCTTGACCCGCTCGAGTTCGTCGGCGTCGATCGTGCCCGGCAGGCGGTCGATCTCGGCGAGGATCACGTCGAGCGTCTCCTGGGCGCGGGCGGCGGTCGTGCCCGAATAGCAGACGGCGGCGGCGAAGTCGCGCTGGGTCTGGTAGCCGGCCGAGACCCCGTAACAGAGCCCGCGCTTCTCCCGGACCTCAGTGAACAGCCGCGAGCTCATGCCGCCCCCCAGGATCGAGAGCACCGTGCCGGCGATCGCGGACTCGTCGGACCGGTAGGGGGGCACCGACCAGGCCAGCGCGACATGCGTCTGCTGCGAGTCGTGGAGCACGTGGCCGACGAACGGGCCGCGGGGGCCCTCCACGACGGGCGGCGGCGGGTCGCCCCGCCAGTCGCCGAGCAGGCGGCCGATGCGGGCCAGGAAATCATCCCAGTCGATGCGGCCGGCGATCGCCACGATCGTGCCCGGCGGCACCATCTGCCGGGCGACGAAGGCCCGCACCTCGTCGAGCGTGGCTGCCTCGACCTCGGCCGTGATGCCCTCTGTGGGCTGGCCCCAGGGCGTGGGCGAGTGCAGCCGCCGCAGCGCGGCGAGCGTGCGGTGGGCCGGATCATCCTCGAGGCCGGAGAGGTTCTGGAGCACCATCTGCCGGGCTCCCTCGAACTCCTCGGCGGGCAGCCGGGGCCGGCGGAGCAGATCGGCGAACACCGGCAAGACTTCGGGCAGCTGGCGGGCCACCATCGCGCCCGAGAGGCTCGTGTGGGTCGACGAGACCGCATGGCTCCAGCTCACACCGGCGTCTTCCAAGGCCTCGACGACTTCCCGGCTGGTGCGGTTGCCCGCCCCGCGGAGGCAGAGTTCGCCGGCCAGCGTGGCCAGGCCGCAGCGTCCCTGGGGATCCTGGATGCCACCCGCGGGCACGTGGAACGCGACGGCGACCGACTCGACCCCGGGCATGGATTCGCCGAGGACCGTGATCCCGTTGGCGAGAGTCGCGGAAAAGAGCTGCTGCTTCAACGTGCCGCCCCGGCGACCTCGAGGGCCGGCTCGGGAACGTCCGCCTCGACCACCTTGTAGACCGTCCGCGTCCGCCGGAACCCGAGCTGCTGGTAGAGCCGCATCGCGCGGCTGTTGTCGACGGTCACCTCCAGAGACGCCCGGCAGAGCCCGTGCATGCGGAACCCCGCCACGGCCCGCTCGACCAGGCAGCGGCCGAGGCCCAGGCCCCGATGACCGGGCACGATGCCGACGTTTTGAATCATGCCCACGCCGCCCCGGTCGGCCACGCCCTGGATCGTTCCACACCACTGGATCGACTCGGGGCTCGACCCACGGGCGATCAGCCAGGTGGCCGCCGGCAGGAACCCCGACTTGCCGCGGATCTCCCGCATGAGCCGCCGGCACCCGTCGAGGCTGCCGAGGCAGGGGAACACGATCGCGTCGAGTTCGTCTCGGAACGCCCGGAAC
>JBJTAA010000413.1:0-6138 GCA_046090525.1 Planctomycetota bacterium | reverse complement strand
GAAAAACTTCCGGCTCGTCGCCGGAAAGTGGTACGGCCCTGCCCCCTGGCCTGTTCTCGTATTTCTCCGCGCTTCGGCCACGACCGCAAGCATTCGGTTCGGGCCACCCCCGGCCGGTGGCGTCACTCGGCGGCATCGCCGGCGCTGTCACCATCATCGCCTCCCGCCTGCTCGGGGGGCGGGAAGGCCCGGGCCGGGTCGAGGCCGGCCGCCTCGGCCTGGATGGCGAGCGCCTCGCCCAGCCGCGGCCAGGTTCGCGCCCGCAGGGCGTCCGGGGCCCAGGCCCAGATCCGTGCCCGCACGAGGATGGGCACGGAGTCGCGCCGCATCACGTTCTCGAAGGAGGCATCCACGAGTTTGGGGAACGGGGGCAGCTGGGCCTCGGGATTGACGTGGACGGTGCCGGGTGACGAGGCCGCGTAGCGGCGGTCGTAGGCGGCGTGCGCGATTCGCACGAAGCGGTTGAAGGTGTCGATACGCCCCTTGGACAGCCCGTCGAGCAGGGCCCGCTGGATCATCGCATCGAGAAACTGGCGGAGGTTGGAGATGTCGATCTCCATCACATCGGCGAGCTTGAGCGTCATGAACTGCTCGAGCCCCCCGTCGTAGAGCGGGTCGGCGGCCCGGCCGCTGTCACGGGCGATCTGGCGCAGCTTCGTGAAGCACTCCGCCGCCTGCGACTCGTCGCCATAGAGGTAGGCGAACACGGCCGCCTGCTGGAGGAACGATTCGTAGCCCCCGAGCAGGTCGTCGACCGTCGCCCGGCCGAAGTCACCGGCCGAGAGCCCCGCCTGCGACTCGATCTTGCCGACGGCATCCCGCAGGCCCTGCTCGTAGCCGGCGATGAACCGCGGGTCGGGCAGGATGTCGATCCGGTTCGCGAGAGGATCGAACTCGATCCGCCCGCTCCGCAACAGGTACTGGAGGTTGCCGAGCCGCGTCCGGATCAGGTTGAGCTCGTTGATCCGCTCCCGGCGCCGGCTCTGGCGGGCCAGCGCGATGCCCCGCTCCGACCAGTAGATCCCGTGGGCATGGGGATGGGCCCAGTCGAGCGGGCCGTAGGTCTGCATCAGCTCGAGCATGAAGGCGGGCTCCATCCGGTAGCGGTCGACGAGCACCCGCTTCTGCAGGCAGGGCACGATCATGGCCGTGACGGCCCGGCGGATCCGCTCGTCGGCCTGGATGGCCAGGACGAGGGGGCGATTGGTGCCCTCCGGCAGGCCCGAGCCGAACTGGATCCGGGCGTCGACCGAACTGCCGTAGAGCAGCACCCGCGCCAGCATGCGGAGGAAGGCTTCGTCCGGGGTGGCGCCGTGCTCAGCGATCAGGGCCAGGGCGTCGGCGACGGCCGGGTCCTGCCGCAGGTCGTCGAGCGAGTCGGCGGCCTTGGCCACCGTGGCGAAGCGGTCGATCGCCTGCTGCGTCGTGACGCCACCGGCGATGTCGCCGAGGATCTCGCGGAACTCGCGGGCCAGGCGGGCCTTGTAGTACCAGTGCTCGCGGTCGGCCTTGCCGCCGATCTTGTGGAAATAGATCCAGCCGAGCTCCATCGGCAGGTCGGCGTCGCCCGGGTTGAGCGGAATGCCGCGGGTGCGGAGCAGTTCCATGCCGCGCTGCACCCAGCCCCAGCGTTCCTCGGCCACGCGCGTGGAGGCCGAGATGTTGTAGGCGAGGTTCCAGGCCTGGAAGGCCCAGACCCGCGGAAACCGCGGCTGCAGCGTGGTGATCCACTGGCTGAGTGTCTGGGCCTCGTAATACTGCCCCGCGTCCTGGAGCTTGCCGGCCCGCATCCAGAGGGCGTCCACCGCCAGGCCGCGGAACGTGCCCAGCGCCGCCGTCGCGAGCGCCACGTGGGGGGGCATGCCTCGGGTCTCGGCCAGGGAGACGACGAGTTCCTGCCGCTGCCGTTCCGCGCCGATCGAACGGGCGAGCGTGCCCGCAGCCGCCAGGCCGGCCAGGCAGATGACGAGGGCGACGAGTTGCACGGCACGGTCGTTCATCGGGCGTTTTTCCGGGTCAGCTGCGAACGAGATCGCGGCGGTCGAGCACGAGCCAGCCCAGGGCTCCAGCAAGCAGCGGATAGAGACCGCCGAACAGGAACGCCCGGGTCGTGACCACCGCCATCGGGATCTCGATGCCCGTGGCCAGGCGGGGGATGGCGGCGTCGGACCCGAACGAGGGGAGCAGCCACAATACCCCGTCGGTCACGAAGCCCAGCAGCATGCGAAACGCCTCGTAGCCGCGCCCCTCCACGAGCGACCGGAGGGCGAGCGACATCCGTTCGGCCGCCTGGCCCCAGGCCGTCGTGCCCACCACGTTGTAGGAGCCGAGGGCGTCGCGAAAGAAGTCGCTGCCGACCGCGGCGGCGTAGACCACGAGGGTGGCGAGGATCGCCGACGGGAGATCGAACATCGCCCCGGCCGCCACGCCCACCGCCGCCACGAAGGCAAACTTGAGCCAGATGACGAGCAGGCAGCGGAGGAAGTTGGCCTCGAAGCTCCCGGTGCGGACGAACACCACGAGGCCATCCCAGGGCGGGAATGTGATCGCGGTCGGCCGCGTCTCGCCCGGTGGCACGAGGTTGCGGTTGGCGATCCGCACCCGCAGGTCGGCGGCGGTCGCGACGAGATCCGCCGGCAGGTCGAAGACGTGCCGAGCCCGGCTGGGCAGCGTCTGTTCCAGGGGCTCCGCGCCCGCGAGCGGCCAGGGCCGATCGTTGAGCCAGACCGCGAAGCGCACGTCGGCGAGATCGACATCGACGTTCGTGACCCGGGGCTCCATCTGGAGCTGAACGTGTGCCGCGGCGCCACGCGTGCCGACTCCCGGAAAGACGAAGGTGCTCACCATGTCGGGTGTCACCGTGTGCCACTGGCGGTCATAATCACGGCGCACCCGCTCCCGGGCGGCGGCTGGATCACCACGGAAGGCGTCGGGCTCGTCAGCCTCCAGTTGGGCGATGGCCGCCTCGATCGCGGCGTCGTAAGCGGCCGGATCGGCGGGAGCCGGCGGCACCGAGCGTCGGGCCACGAGCACCTGGCCGGCGACGGCCGCCCGGTCCGCGGCGTCGGTGGCGGGCCCCGCGGCGAGCATCCGCACGAGGGTGTAGCCGCCGATGCCCACGAGCACCACCAGCAAGAGCCCGTAGAGCACGATGCCCAGCCACTTGCCGACCAGGTATTCCCAGCGGTGCAGCGGCTTGGCGAGCGTCATCTGGATCCGGCCGGATGCGATGTCGCCGCAGACGCTGCCGCAGGCCAGGCAGGCGGCCAGGAGGCAGAGGAACAGCGACCCGGCCCCCAGCGTCCAGCTGATCAAAAACTGGACGCGGTAGGCGAGCCGCTCGGTGGGATCGAGCAACAGCGGGATCGTCGGCACGCAGGCGGCCAGTAGCAGCAGGAGCACGAGCGTCGAACGCATCCGGACCGCCTCGTCCACCACGGCCCCGGCCACGCCCGCGATCCCGGAACGGCGTGCCAGGAGCCGGCGGATGGCCGGCAGGCCAGCGACGTAGCCCACGGCCATCGCCAGTGATCCACCGACCGCGGCGACCGCGGTGGGTGAGCCCCATACTGCGACCAGGGCGACGCCGACCAGCGCGGCCGCCACCAGCCCTGCCGCCGCGATCCACACGCCGCCCCTACGGCCTGGCTTCATCGGTCGGCTTCCGCACGAGGCTGTCGATCAGGGCGGTGTCGATGGTCGGGGCGGGCGTCGCCGCCGGCTCGGCAGCGGCGGCGGTATGGGCCTGCAGCCCCGCCCGCAGGAAATCGGGCACCGGCCCTCCCGCCCGGGCACCGCTGGTTGCCAACCCCTCCTTGCGGGCCTGCTCCACGACCTCGAGAAACACGTCCTCCAGCCGCCGCTGCGGTCGCTCGATGGCCAGCGGAGCGAGCCCATGGCGGGCGAGCACCTCGCGCAGTTCGCCGGTGACCGCGGCGTCGAGCGGGGGCGTGCGGATCAGCGTGGCGGTCTCCTCGGCGAGGAGGGCCGCGCTCGGCCCGGCGGCTCGGATCCGACCGCCGAACATGATCGCGATCGTGTCGCAGAGATCCTCGACGTCGGAGAGCTGGTGCGTGCACAAGAGCACCGTCTTCCCCCGGCGGCCGAGGTCCGCGATCAGATCCCTGATCTGCCGGGCACCGACGGGATCCATGCCGCTGGTGGGCTCGTCCAGGATCAGGAGCTGGGGGTCGTTGATGAGCGCCTGGGCCAGGCCCACCCGGCGCTGCATGCCCTTCGAGAACTCCCGCACGGGGCGGTGCCCGACCGCATCGAGGCCCACCATCTCGAGCAGCCGGTCGATGCGGTCGCGGCGGACGTGGCTCGGAAGCCGGAACAGCCGCCCGTAGAAGTCGAGCGTCTCGCGGGCCGAGAGGAAGCCGTAGAGATAGCTTTCCTCCGGCAGGTAGCCGATCTGTCGCTTCGTGGCGACGTCCCGCGGCCGTCGGCCGAGCACGGCGATCCGGCCGGCCGTCGGCGAGATGAGGCCGAGGATCATCTTGATGGTCGTGCTCTTGCCCGAGCCGTTGGGGCCGAGCAGGCCGAAGATCTGCCCGCGGCGGATCTCGAGGTCGAGCGACTCGACCGCCCGCACCCGCGGCCGCATCCAGAAGTCACGAAACCACTTCGACACGCCGACGCACTTGACGTCGATGATGGCGGCGCGGGGCGCCGCGTCGCCGGTGGTCGTCACGGTGGCATTCATCGCAGTCCCTCTCCCTGGGTCTGTCAGCGGTCCTGGGGGGCCGAGCCCCGCAGTGCCTCCTGCTGCCGTGCCTTCTGGACCTCCGGGTCGCGGTTGAGCTGGAGTTCGAGCTGGCCCGGGGCCGTGTAGAACGTCTCGATGTCGCCCGTGAAGATCCGCTCCCGGCACTCGGCCCAGAGACGCGACAGGACGAGCCGCGGGTGCCGTTCGTACTCGGGCAAGAGCCGCTCGAAGGTCTCCCGGTCACCCCGCACATCCTCGACCACGCGGGCCCGGTGCGTCTTGGCGGCATTGATCCGGCTGGCCACTTCCCCGCCGATCGGCTGGCCGTCGATCCGCAGGGTGTCGAGCGCCAGGTCGATGTCCCCGGCGATGGCCTCGGCCTCGCTCTCCAGGCCGCCCTCGCGGGCCTGCTCCAAGGCGTCGATCAGGCGCAGGAGCCCGCCGCTGGCCTCGCCGGCCGTCTCGCCCAGGATCCGGGCTCGCTCCTGCTCGGCCGCGACGATCCGTCGCGACCGGTCGGTCTCCGCCGTGGTGACGGCCTCGAAGGTGTCGGCCGTGCTCGCCGGGGCGACGATCTCGTCGAGCGTCACCGTGTCGATCGTCAGGCCGGTGGCCATCTGGTCGAGTCGCTCCTGGGCCAGGGATGCCGCGGCGCCGCGATCGACGGTGCCCTTGAGCACCTCGTCGGCCGGCAGCCGGGCCATGGTATGGACGATGGCCTGCTGGACGGCGCAGCTGACGAGTTCGCGGGCGAGCGCCTGGTCGCCGACGTTGGTCAGGTAGGCGACCGGATCCTGCACGCGGTAGGTCACCGACCAGCGGGCGTGCACGATGTTCAGGTCGCCGGTCAAGAGCGAGCCGTCCGCCAGCGGATCGAGCGGTCCGCTGCGCGCGCGGCGGAGCTCCGCCTGGGTCCGACCCGGCCCGCCGGCGTCGGCGCGATACCAGAACTCGCGGTCGAGCGTGAGCGACTGCGGCCGCGTGTCGATCGTGATCACCTGCTCGATCGGGAAGGGGGCGGCCAGATAGGTTCCCCGCTCCAGCACCCGCTCCTCCGGGGACCCGACGTAGCGGCCGAACCGCAGCCGCAGCGCCACCTCGTTGCTGCCGACGCTGAACAGGCCGCTGAAGGCGTAGGCTGCGGCGAGGGCCAGCATCACGAGCTTGAGGATTCCGAAACTCAGCCGCAGCGCCTCGGCCAGCGCCCGATCGGCCGGGTCGAGGGCTGGGTCGGCGAGGGCCGGGTCGAGGGCAGGGTCGGCGATCGCGGCCTCGAACGGGAGTGGCGCCGGGCTCACTTGCCACCTCCGCCGGCGGCCGGCGCTTCCGGCACCTTTCCGAACCAGTCGAGGACTCCGAGGCTCTCCGCCGAGAGCACGAACGTCGTGTTGTGGCCGAGCATCTTCTCGAGGGCCTCGAGCCGGCGGAGG
>JBJTAA010000412.1:0-12631 GCA_046090525.1 Planctomycetota bacterium | reverse complement strand
GCCGGCTGGGGGGCGGCTGCCTTCGTCATCGACATGGCTCTTCGCGTCCTGCTCCTTCTTGGCGGTTCGCCTCCGCGCCCGAGCCCCCCAAGCCTGGGGCTCGCGATCGCCGGCGCCGCCGCGGCCGCGGCGATCGTCGCGGCCGCGGTCGGCGGCGGGCCGGCGGCCCAAGGGCTCGCTGCCATCGCCGCCTGGAGCCTGGTGGCTGCCGGCGCGATGCTCGAGCCAACCCTCGGCCCCTGGGACTGGCAGGCTGGTCCGATGGCACCCCGACACCGCTGGCCCGAGGCGGGGCACGGCCTCGCGATGGCCACGTCGCTGGCCGCCATGGTGGGCTGTTTCTTTCTTGCGCCCGGCCTCTCGTGGGCGTATGCCGCCCTCGCGGTCGGCTGGTTCGTGTGCCTGGCCGTGCCCGCGGTGCTCGATGCCGATCCCGGGCTCGGCGCCCAGCGGCTCCTCCGCGCGGCGGCGGGGCGACCGCTCGCGCCCGGCACGGTGGCGCGGGGCGTCCGCACCTGTGGCGTCCTGGCCGCCATCCTCGGCTGGCCGGCCGTCGTGGCGGCGGTGCTCCCGGCCGCTGAAGGCGGGCGCGTCGGCAGCCCGCTGACGGCGATCGCGTCCCTCGCGGCCGCCTTGGCCGTCGTGTTGGTCGCCACGTGGGCGGCAGCCGCGGCCGGCGGTCGGTCCGACACGCCGCGGGCCGTCGCGCTGGCTCTCGCGGCCCTGGTCGCCGTCCATGCGGCAGGGGGCGAAGGACTTGCGAAATGCCCTGTTTTGCCGCACTTGCCCGCCTTCGCGGCCGGTGAGTCGCGGCCGATCGGTGTTGAGCCCCCGGTGGCTTCCTGCAAGACTCCCCATCCGACGCAGCCGCCGGGCTCGTCGCCGTCGCCCACGGGGCTTGTCGAGATTCGACGCGGTGGCGCCCGATAAGACTGCAGTCATTTCGTGCCCGTGATGCCGATCGTTCCAGCCCCTCGAGGAGCTCTCTCGTGCGTGGATCAACCGTGATCGCCTCCATCAGGCGGTTCTCCGCGGCCGTGCTGTCTGCCGCGGCGTTGGTGGCCGGCCCCGTCGATGCCGCCGGCCTGGCCAAGAGCGAGACGGTCTTCCCCGACACGACCCTCGCCTGGCTGAGCATTCCCGATCCGCAGGAGTTCCGGGCCCGGTTCGACCGCTCCTCCTACGGCCAGTTGATCGCCGATCCGGCGATGAAGGCCTTCGTCGACGGCATCAAGGAGCAGGTGTCGAAGAACGGCAAGCAGCGATTGGCCAAGCTGGGGCTCACCCTCGAGGATCTGGCCGAGGTGGTCGGCGGTGAAATCGCCGCCGCGGCGATCAAGCCCGCCGACGGTCGGCTCGCCAGCGTGCTGGTGGTCGACACCACCGGCCGTGAGGAAAAGGCCCGGGCGCTCGTGGAGCGGCTGGGCGCCCGGCTGCTCGAGCGAAACGCCAAGACCGTGACCGTGCCCGGGGCGCCGGCCGAACTGGTCGTCTACCAGTTGCCGCCCGAGGAGGACGAGCGGGCGCAGAGCTCGCCCCGCGACCGGCGGGTGGCCTTCGCGCTGGCGCCCTCGGCGCTCGTCGTCGGTGACGATGCCGCCCAGGTGGGGCAGGCCTTCGCGGTGCTCGACAAGGGCCGCGCCGATAGCCTGGCGACACTGCCCGCCTTCAAGGCGGTCGAGGAGCGGTCGGCTCCCGCCGTGCCGGCCGCCGCGGCGCCGCTGCGGTGGTTCGTCCAGCCACTGCCCTTCGCCGCCGCCTGGCGCGAGGCCAATCCGCCGCGTGAGAAGCGGAAGGGGCCCGACTACGTGGCGATTCTCGGCCGCCAGGGTTTCGACGCCATCCAGGCCGCCGGCGGCGTGCTCGTATTCAGCGAGGGCGCGCACTCGCTGCGGCACCACTCGTTCATCTACGCCCCGGCGCCGGCCGGGGTCGACCCGGAGTCGGAAGACCGATTCAAGCTCGCCGCCCGGATGCTGCGGTTTCCCGTGTCGACCGAGATCGCGCCGCCCGACTGGGTGCCGGCCGATCTGGGCGGCTGGACGACGCTGCAGTGGGACCTCCAGACGGCGTTCACCGTCGCCGAGACGCTCGTGGACGACGTGGTGGGCGACGCGGGCGTCTACGACGACGTGATCGCTTCGCTCAAGGAGGATCCGGACGGGCCGCAGATCGACGTGGAGCAGGATCTCGTCGCCTGCCTCGGTAAGCGGATCACGCTGATCAGCGGCCACGTCGAGCCGCTGGGCGTCGACGCCGACCGGATCGTGATCGCCATCGAGTGTGCCGACGAGTCGCGGGTCGCCGCCACGATCGCCAAGGTCATGAACGCCGACGGTGACATGCAGAAGATCGAACTGGGCGGGCAGGTGGCCTGGGAACTGATCGACCGCTCGCACGCGATCCCCAAGCTCGAGGTGGAGACGCCCGGCGGGGCGGTGACCCATGCCGACGACGAGGACGAGGGCGCCCGACGCCGTCAGCGGCTCCGCGAGAAGGAGGAGAAGCTCCTGCCGCACTCGACCGTCACCGTCGCTCGGGGCCACCTGCTGATCGCCTCCCACCGCGACATCCTCGAGCGGGTGCTCACGGCCGAGGGGGGCGGTGACCGCATGGCGGCCACGGCCGACTACAAGGCCGTCATGGCGGAGGTGGCGCGGTTCGCGCCCGCTGCTGCCGCGGCCCGCTCGTTCGGCCGCGAGGACATCTCGGTCCGGCCAACGTACGAGCTGCTCCGCCAGGGCTCGATGCCCAAGGCCCAGAGCGTCTTCGGCCAACTGCTCAACGGGCTGCTCGGCGACGGCAAGCCGGGCAGCGTGCGGGAGCAGAAGATCGATGGCAGCACCCTGCCGGAGTTCGCGGTGGTGCAGAAGTACTTCGGCGCGGTCGGCACGGCCTTCGAGGTCTATCCCGACGGCTGGCGGCTGACCGGCGTGGCCCTGCCCCGTCCGGGGATGGCCGAGCCCGAGGTCGCCCGCACGCCGGCGGCGCCGGTGGGCCGCTAGCCTACGGCCGGTCCGTCTCCACCACGGCCCAGAACGGGTGCTGGCGGTCGCTGCGGAGGCGGAGATCTTCGAGCAACACCGTCTCGTCGGGCACGACCGGCCCCTTGTGAACCCGCTTGCCGTCGATCGTGACGGTCAGTGGCTGGGCGAAATCGACCAGTTCCGGTGACAGCCAGACCCGCGTCCGCCCGGCGCCGGCCCGCACCACGAGCGTGTTGGTGACCCCCTTCTTGGCCTCGATCGACAGCGGGCGGCCGCCCACGGGCGGCGGCCAGGCCTCGGGAAGCACGACCGTGCGGGGCGGCGCGTCCTCGATTTCGGTCCACCAGAAGAAGCGGTCCCAGGGGCGGAGCGACACCGCCTCGAACTCCGGCGGGAAGAAGTTTCGCCGCTTGCGGCTCATCCAGTCGAAGATCCGCAGGACGTCGTCGGAGAAGTGCTCGTGCCCGCGGCCGCGATACTCCACGTACGTCGCGTCGAAGCCCTTGGAGAAATAGCGGTCGAGGTCGGTGGCGTTGCGCTGGAGTCGCGCCCGATCGAGTTCACCTCCGACCACGTAGATCGGCAGCCGACGGGCATTGGGCCAGTAGTGGGTCACGTAGCGGTCGGCGGTGGGCACGACCGCCACGAGGCCCGCCCACAGGTCGGGATGGGCCAGCGCGATGTCCCAGGCCGCGTCGCCCCCGAGCGAATGACCCGACAGGAACACGCGGTCGGTGTCGATGGCGAAGCTCCGCAGCGCCGCGCGGACGGCGGCCAGCACGGCGCCGTGCTCGCGGGCGGAATACTCGTACGCCGACTGGTGCTCGCGGCCCCAGGCCGGCGCGATCACGATCGTGCCGTGCCGCGCCGCCTGCCCCTGGCGGACGCCGTCGTCGCGCACCGGCCCGGCCCACCACTCGATCTGGTTGAGCGGCGTCGACCAGGCGGCGTGCAGGGTGACGACCGCCGGATAACGACGCAGCGGGTCATACTCCGGGGGCAGTTGCACGAGGCAGCGAACCTCGCCATCGGGACCCGGCACGGCCAGCTCATAGAGCCCCGCGGCGGTCGGGGCGGGCGGCGGCAGCGGCGGCCGCATGGCGGCGGCGAGGGCCGCGAGCGTGCCGGCGCCGAAGGCCTCCTCCTGCCGCATCCGACCCAGGATCGCGTCGCGGGCGGCGCGGTCCGGCTCGCGGAGGTAGTCGCCAAGCAGGTTGCGGAGCCGGACGGCGGAGAGCGCGACCTTGAGGTTGCCGTCGCCGGCGGCGGCGCCCATCAGCCAGCCGTTGATGGCGATCGCCACCGCGCGATCGGGGGGCAGCGACTCGTCGAGCCCGACCCGCTCGAAGGTGGCCAGCCGTTCGAGCGCCGAGAACGACAGCTCCCGCTGGATCTCGTCGATCGTGACCGTGGCCTCGCGTGCCACGTCGGGCTCGAGCCGCTCGGCCCGCTCCCGGAGGCCGGCCACCACGGCCGCCGCCCGCTCCCGCCGGCTGCGATACGCGTCGCGGGCCTCGCGCACCTCCTCGAGCAACTCCCCAGCGACGTCCTCGACGGGGAAGGTCTCCAGCAGCGAGAGGGCCAGGCGGTCCTGCCCGACGCGGCCCCGGGCCAGGATCTCGTCGAGGAGCTGGCGGGCCGCCAGCCGCGCGAGCGTGGCCCGCTCGGCTGCGAGCCGCTCGAGCTCGGGAAAGTCGGCCAGCACGCCGTCGAGCGCCTGCCGGGCGTCGTCGAATCGCTCCGCCTGCATCAAGAGCCTCACCACCCGCAGCCGCGCGTCGGAATCGCGCGGATCGACCTGCTGGGCGATCACCCGCTCGAGGACGTCCCGGGGAATCGACGTGGTGGCCATCCGCATGTCGAGCTGCAGCGGTTTCTCCGTCTGCACGCCCTCGATGCGCGTCCAGCGCGGCGTGATCTCCGTGATGCCCTGCACGACATCGAGGCGGCCACCGGTGGTGGCGAGCGTGAGGATGCGCCGGCCATACTCGTCGAAGGGCGTGGCCCCGAGGATGGAGCCGATGCCCGCCACGCGGCGGCCGTTCTCCGGAATCCGCTGCGGGATCCGGATCCGCTCCATGCCGGGGTCGACCGCGGCCGACTCGACGTTTCGCACCTGCCGCCGGGCCACCATCACGCGACGCAGTTCGTCGTCGCACATCAGGATCGGCTCCCCGGCCGACTCACCCCGCTGCTCGGCCTCGAGCGGATCGATGGCCACGCCCGGCAGCTTGACGAACCGGCCGTCGAGCACGCGACCGTCGGCGAGTTCCACCCGATCGGCCCGTGCCGGCCCCGCCACCGCGAGTGCGGCCACGAGGCACCATCCGCCCCAGGCGTCCCGCCAACGCGGGGCCACGCGTGGCGGTGTGGCGGAAACAAACGGGGCCCGGCTGTTCACCACCGGAGTCTAGCCGCCCGCGCAAAAACTCATCCACGGCCGGCCCTCGGCGGCCCCGGGGCCGCCTCCAATCGAACGCGGTCGTTTCTTGACGGCGATGCGGCGCCTGGCCGACAATCATGCCGATCCGGCGGGCACTTCTCCCCTGGCCCGCCATGACGACGCCGCTGGACGGCCCCCGCCGAAACGCATGCACCACGATCCGGTCCGCCGCGGACTCGCCTGGGGGTTGGCCGCCATCGTGCTTCTGCCCATGGTGGCGCTCGTTACGCTCGGCACGGGCGGCCTGCTCGCCGCCGTGGGGGACGCCGCCGCGGCGACCGTGTGCCGGTGGGTCGCGGTGCCGCTCGGCCTGCTGTGGGTCGTCGCGATCGCCGCCACGACGGCGCTCGTGGCCGTGTCGCACCTGGGACGCCGCCCGGATCGTCGCCGCGGGCGGCGCCGGCGTGTGGCTCGCGAGCGAAGAGAAGAGCCATGATCGGCACGAAGGGGAGAACCTGGGCCGCCTGTGTCGGCACGGGGGTCGTGGCCGCGGTCGGCCTGCTCGCGGCCGCCGACGAACCTTCGCCGCGGGAGACGAGGCAGCGGATCGACGCGGTCGAGAAGCTGCTCGCCGCCGGCAAGCCCGAAGAGGCGAGCGAGTCGCTGGCGGAGGCGATCGCCGGCCTCGAGGCGATGCAGGCCGCGGCAAGCCCGCCGGCGGGGCTGAAGTTTCTCGTCGAACGGGCCGCTCGGGCCCGCGGCAAACTCGACAAGGCGGGCGTCGACGTATCGCGGCTCGCGATCCCGGACCTGCCTGCGGCCGCCCCTGCCCGGCCCGCTCCCCGCCGACCGGCTGTGGCCGCCGGCGTCTCGTTCGCGGGCCAGGTGGCCCCGTTCCTCGTCACCACCTGCGGCCGCTGCCACGTGACGGGCCGCAAGGGCGACTTCCAGATGGCCTCCTACGAGCAGCTGATGCGGTCGGCGAAGGTGTCGCCGGGCATGGGACGCATGAGCGAACTCGTGGAAGTGATCCTGTCCGGTGAGATGCCGCCGGGCGGCGGCGTCTCGCCCGACGACGTCGCCATGCTCGTGCGCTGGATCGACGCCGGGGCCGCCTGCGACGGCAATCCGACCGCCGACCTGATGACGGTGGCCCGCACCGCCACCGCGCCGCCCCCGCCGCCCGTCGCGGCGCCGCCCCGTCCGGTGCGGCTCAAGCCCGGTGACGTCTCGTTCGCCGCGGAGGTCGTTCCCGTGCTCCTCGCCCAGTGCGTGAACTGTCACGGTGAACGAGAGCCCGAGAACGACCTGCGGATGACGACGCTTGAGTCACTCATCCGGGGCGGCCGCACCGGAGCGGCCATCGTGCCCGGCAAGGCGAACGAGAGCCTGCTGGTCAAGAAGCTCCGCGGCGTCGGGATCGAGGGCCAGCGGATGCCGCTGGGCAAGCCGCCCTTGGCCGACGAGCAGATCGCGTTGATCGCGAAGTGGATCGACCAGGGCGCACGGGCCGACCTGCTCACGCCGGGCGATTCACTCGAGTCGTTGGCGGCCGCCGGGCGGTCGCAGCGGCTCTCGGATGGCGAGCTCGCCAAGCTGCGGTTTGTGGCCGGTGAGAAACTGTGGGCGCGGGTCATTCCCGACGAGCCGCCCGTGGTCGAGCCCCGGGCGGGCCTGTGCCTCATCGGCAACCTGCCACCTGCCAGGATGGAGGAACTCGCGACCGAGGCCGAGGCGGTGGCGACGCTCGTGGGCCGTGAGCTCGGCGTGGAGAGCGGGCCGCTCGCGAAGGGGGGCGTGGTGGTGTACGCATTTCGCAAGGCCTACGACTACTCGGAGCTCTGGCAGGTGGTGCTGGGCTCGGAGCGGCCGAAGGGCATCGACGGCCACGCCGGCGTCGCGGGCGACGTGGCCTATGGAGCCTTCATCGTGCCTGCGGTCGACGAGGAGGGCGACGACACGCGGCTCTTGCTCGCCGAGCAGATCGCCGGGGCCGCCCTGGCCGCCCGCGGCTTACCGGCCTGGTTCTCGAGCGGCGTGGGGCGGGCCATCGCCACCCGGGTGGCGGCCAAGGCCCCGCTGGCCAAAGCGTGGAAGAAGGAGACGGCCGACGGCATCCGGTCCCTGGGCTCGGCGGCCGACCTGTTCACGGGGCGGGCCGATCCGGCCGCCTCCGCCCTGGCCGCCGGCGGCTTCATGACGTCGCTGGCGTCCGGCAGCCGGCTCGCGCAGTTCGTCGCGGCCTTCGACGGCGGCATGCCTTTCGAGGAGGCGTTCGCCCGGGCCTTTCGCAGCCCCCCGCAGCAGGCCTTCACGACCTGGGCCGCGCGAAACGCGGGGCGATAGGCTTTCCACCGCAATGCCGTGGCGTCACGAGATGCGGAGAGCTCGTTGATAAAAAGACGGGGGTGCCTTGGATTTCGGGGCATGCGATCCGCAACCCGGGCGACCGAGGTCGACGGGTGCGGCTGGGCACGCGACCGAAACATTCTTCCGGCCCCCAACGAGCCTCGTTAAGAGCTCACCGGCATGGGTGGACGGCAACACGAGCATGGCAGAAAACCTAACGCCCCGCGGCCCGCGCGGGTTGCCATTATTGTAGCACCCTGATGCCGCCGTGGCTCGGGATTGCCCATCGCGATCTCGTTCCCAGGAGTCCGGTCACGCCGTGACCGGATCACGCAGCATGGCGCCCGTTGGCGACGCAGGCTCGGGGTTGCCCATGCCATCTCGCCGGACGCTCGCTCCGGGCATCCTGCCCTCCGCTCGCTCGATGCTGGCCTTCGCTCCGCAATCCTTGCTGCGCTCGGCCAGCAACGCCGCTCGATTGGATTGGGCAACCCCTCGCAGTCCACTCCAGGAGTCCGGTCACGCCGTGACCGGATCACGCAGCATGGCGCCCGTTGGCGACGCCGGCCCAGGTTCGTCCCTGCCATCTCGCCGGAACCCCGCTTTCGCCCGCCGGGCGTACAGGAGGCTGGCCGTGAGGGCGCTCGATTCAGCTCAGTACTCGGCCGCGTCGCGGCTGTACGGCTCCATCGACTTGGTGTTCCGCTCGACCGCCATGACCACGGTCTGGCGGGCGGAGCCGTCGGCGGCGCTGGCGATGATCGGCAACACCTGGCGCTTGTTGGGCATCTCCACCCGCACGCGGAACGTGCCGTCGGGCTGGACCTTCACCGGCTCGCCCTGGAGCGTCACGTAGGCATCGGGCTTCGTGGCCCCGTAGATGATCATCTCGGCGTCGACCTCGAGCTGGAAATCGAGCGGCCGGGCTTCCTCGCCGCCCGTGCCGTTGCCGGAGGCGTGCGACGCGGGCGGGCCCATCGGCCGCTCGAGCCGCTCCTCGAAGAGTTCCTGCAACTCGGTGCTGTTGTTTTCCGGCGAATAGCCGCCGCTCATGGCGTAGATCCGCTCGCAGTCACCCACGATGTCGCCCCAGTGGGCGTCGAGGGTGTCGCACTGCGGGGCGGCGGGGGTGCTCACCGCGTTGCTGCGGGCCAGGCCGTGGAAGCGGCCGGTGGCCGTCAGGTAGCCGATCTCGACCCGGCACCGAAGCGGCTCCCGGATGTCGATGAACCAGTTCTTGACGCCGCCATGCACGTCGATCTCGCGCACGACCCGCTCCGAAGGCGAGCCCTGCAGCCCCGACTCGATCTCGAGCACCCGCAGGACGGGCCGGGCGCCGTGCCACTCCGGGCCGAGCGCCGCCTGGGCGCGGGTGATGCTGCGCGGAGTGAGCTCCCAGAAGGCGTGGATCCAGTGCGGGCCGCGAACCATGAGCACCATGCGGTCCCGAGCCCGCGACCGGCTCCCGGCCCGGCCCCCCTCGGGGCCCGTCGCGAGGTCCTTGGCGCGGGCCAGCCGCTCGCGGGCCTCCGCGATGCGACGGGTGATTTCCGGGTCGCGCTCGCGCTGCCCGCCGGCGGGCACGTGGCGGGCGGCCTCGGTGCGGCTCCGGCCGGCCTTGGAGCCCTGGGCGCCCTGCTCGAGCCGCGACTTCGCCTTGCGCACCAGCGCGCGGATCAACTGATCCTTCCGCATGGAGTGCCAGCCGCTCACGCCATGCTGCTTCGCCAGCCGGGCGAGATCCCGTACGGGCTTGTCCCTCAGGCTGGCAATCGTCATGCACGCCTCCATACCACGCGGCAACCGAACGGCTGGCGGCGTGGGCCATCACGGCCCGGCCAGCCAATCGAGACTACCCAGCCGGGGCACCGCGGGCAAACATTCGGTCGCCCAGCCGCGGTCGCAAGGCCTTTCGGCGACTGGACTTCCGGTAGGAACGGGAGCGTGCGGCCATCCCCTGGAGGGGGGTCAGTCGCCCCGCAGTTTGAGGCCCTTTTCGGCCAGTTTCTCCCGCACTTCGTTGAGGCTCGTGACGCCGAAGTTCTTGCACTCGAGCAGGTCTTCGGCCGTCCGCCGCACCAGGTCGCCGATCGAGGCGATGCCGAGCTTCGTGGTGCACTTGCGGGCCCGCACGGAGAGGTTGAGTTCCGTGATCGGCAGGGCGTGGATCTCCTGCTGATCCTCGGACGCCTCGATCACCTCCGGCTCGACCGCCTCGACGGCGGCGGGCGCGGCGATCTGGCCGAGCGTCAGGCCCTTCGAGGCGAGCATCTCCTTGATCTCGATCAGGCTCGTTTCGCCGAAGTTCTTGCTCGCCAGGATCTCCTCCTCGCTGGTGCGGGCGAGATCGCCGAGCGTGTGGATGCCCATCTTCTGGAGGCAGTTGCGGCTCCGCACGGAGAGCTCGAAATCCGTGACCGGGAGGCTCAGCACCTGCTCGAGGCGGTCGCGGTTGCGGAGATCCTGCTCGTCCTGCTTGATGTCGCTGGAGGCCGACGAATCCTTGAGGAACAGGCGGGCCCGGGCATGGTCCGGATAGACCTCGAGAATCCGCCGGTAGCACTTCTGGGCCTTGGTGAACTGGTCGCGATCCTCGTACAGGAGCCCGAGGTTGAGCAGGCTGCCGACGTTCGCCGGATAGCAGGTGACCGAGCGCTCGTAGCAGGCGATCGCTTCGTCGTCGTTGCCGTGACGGTCGTGGAGCATGGCCATGTGGAAGAGCGCCGTCGGATGCCCGGGATCGAGCGCCAGGGCCTTCTCGAGGGCCGCGATCACCTCGGTCTCAGGCCCGCCCGACTCGGCCACGAGCGCCGCGCGTTCGGCCTGCACGTCGGCCGACTTCGCGGCCTCGCCGGCCGGCAGCGACTCGAGCCGCGTCCGGGCCTCGCCGTGCTTGCCGGCGGAGCGGAGCGAGCGGGCGGCCGCGGCGACGCATGCAGCCGCGTCGTAGCCCGACTTCTTGGCCGCGTCGAAGAGTTCGCAGGCCTTGTCGTGGAGCCCCTCCGCCGCGGCCGCGAGGCCGTGATGGAAGAGCGCCAGCGCACCGCCATCGGCGGCCGCGAGAGTGGCGGCAGCGTCGCGGGTGCGTCCGAGGAGCCGCTGGCAGACGCCGAGCCGCACCGAGGCGGCCGGGCTGCGTTCCCCATGGGCCTCGAGCTCACGAACCGCCTCCCGCAGATCGCGGTGAGCGGCCGGGTCGATCGCGAGAGCCTCGACCATCTTCCGCACCTCGGCGGGGCCGAAGGGCCCGGAGCCGGTGACGAGTTCGCGAATGTCGAGCGTGGCGGTGGCAACCATCGGGCGGGAATCTCCGGGACGAAAGACGTGCAGAGCCAGCGGCGGGAGTCGAACCCGCAACCCCCGCATTACGAATGCGGTGCTCTGCCAATTGAAGCTACGCTGGCGAACCGGCCGCGGCCTTCCGGCAGGCCGGAGGAGCGTCCAGGCGGCATTGCCGCCAAACCGCAAAAGTAGCGCAGACCCCGGGCAAGAGTCAAGTCAGCCGGCAATTTCGGGGCCGTCGCACCTCCCTGGCAGTGGGAGGGGCCTGCCCTGCCCCCAGGAGTCCGGCCACGCCGTGGCCGGTTGAGGTTCGGCGTTGACGCGGCAATGCGGATCCGGTTCCGGCGGAACCGGACTCCAGATCAAAAAATAAAGCCGGGGCCTTCGACCCGGCAGGAGCGTCCTGCCATGGGAGTGCGGGTCAGGGGCAAGGCGACCGCACGCCCGAAACTAGTCGAAGACCCCGGCCTTCAGTGTTGGTTGAAGAACGTGGTTGTCGGGGACCGGAATTCCCCGACGGTTCGATGAGTTGCATCTGGCGTGCCAAATGCGCTGCCGGGACGATTTTTCGAGAGCTGGCTGCCGCGGTGCCGTCGTGCCGGCGCGACAAACCGCCGTTTCACCCGGGTTTCCAGCACACCCAGGTGGTTCAGCCGCGGTGCCCAACGGGCCTGCGCGGGGGTGTCGCAGGCTGAGACCACGGCCCGCGTCGGTGTCGCGACCGTTGCATTTCGCAACGCGCGCCGCATTTTGCAGCGCGCGGCGGGGCGTCGGCGGGCCGGGCGGTGCCCGTGCCGGTCGGCAGGGCTCGCCGGTATGATCCCCGCGGATCGCCGACCGAGTTCGGCTGCCCCGCCCCGCGTCCGGAGCCCCCGCGTTGAACCCACACCTCCCCGCGATCATCGGCCCCTACCGCTGCGGTCCGGGCGAGCCGCTCCTGGTCATCGCCGGGCCCTGCGTGATCGAGACCCAGGAGCTCTGCCTCCGCATCGCGGAGCAACTCTGCGGGATCGCGGCCCGGCTGCCCGTGCAGGTCGTCTTCAAGGCTTCGTACGACAAGGCCAACCGCACGAGCGGCGCCTCGTTTCGCGGCCCCGGCATCGAGGAGGGGCTCGCGGTGCTCGACCGCGTGCGCCAGGAGACCGGCTTGCCGGTGACGACCGACGTGCATCTGCCGACGGAGGCGACGGCCGCCGGGCAGGTCTGTGATCTCCTGCAGATTCCCGCATTTCTCTGCCGGCAGACCGATCTGCTGTTGGCCGCCGCCACCAGCGGCAAGGCCGTGAACGTGAAAAAGGGCCAGTTTCTCAGCCCCGGCGACATGAAGCATCCGGTCGCCAAGCTCCTGGCCGGCGGCTGCCGCGACATCCTGCTCTGCGAGCGTGGCACCTTCTTCGGCTACGGCCGGCTGGTGAACGACTTCACCGGCCTGCCGGTGATGCGAGCGCTCGGCACGCCGGTGATCTTCGACGCCACGCATTCCGTGCAGCGGCCGGCGAGCCTCGGGGAGGCGACCGGCGGCGATCGGTCGCTGGTGGAGCCGCTCGCCCGGGCGGCCGCGGCCGTCGGCATCGACGGCCTGTTCCTCGAGACGCATCCCGATCCCGACTCGAGCCCGAGCGACGGGCCG
>JBJTAA010000411.1:0-9425 GCA_046090525.1 Planctomycetota bacterium | reverse complement strand
GTGAGACGAAGGAAGTCCCCGTGACCACCTACCAGTGCGTCACCGAGGAAGTTCCCTACTCCTACACGGTCAGCAAGTGCCGCCAGGAGCAGCGGTCGCGCACGGTGAACGTCACCAAGCACCGCAGCGAGGAGCGGACCCGTTCCTACACGGTCACCAAGTGCCGTCCCGAGGAGCGGACCCGCACCTACACCGTCACGAAGATGGTGCCGGAGCAGAAGACCCGTTCGGTCAGCGTCACCAAGTACAAGTCCGAGGAGCGCACTCGGACGTACACCGTGACCAAGATGGTGCCGGAGACGAAGACCCGCACGGTCAGCGTCACCAAGCACCGTCCGGAGGAGCGGACCCGCACCTACACCGTCACCACCTGCGTGCCGGAAGAGCGGACCCGCACCTACACCGTCACCAAGATGGTGCCGGAGCAGAAGACCCGCACGGTCAACGTCACCAAGTACAAGAGCGAGACCAAGACTCGCGAGTACACCGTGACCAAGTGCGTGCCGGAGACGATGACCAAGGAAGTTTCCTACACGGTCAACGTCCCGCAGCAGAAGGAAGAGTCCTACACGGTCACCGTGTATGACTGCGTGCCCGAGACCAAGACGTCGACCTACACGGTTCGCGTCCCGGTGACGGTCACGAAGGAAGTGCCGGTCACCAAGTGCGTCACGGTCGCCGTCGAGGTGCCCGCCGACGACTGCGGTGCCGGTGCCTCCGGTGCCGGTGCCTGCGGTGCCGGTGCCGGTGCCTGCGGTGACGCTGGCGCCTGCGGCGACGCCGGTGCCTGCGGTGATGCCGGTGCCTGCGGCGACTGCGGTGGCCGCAAGCGTGGCTGCCGTCGCTGCTGCCGCTAAGGCAGTGCCGATTCCTTCCGTGTCGTGAACACGCGGGGGGCCGGGTGATCCCGGCCCCCCGCGGCTTTTTTCACGCCCCGTGGGGCAGACTTTCAGCCTGCCGGGTTCGGCCTTCACCTTCTCGCCGGGCCAACTCGGATTGCCCAGGTTTCAAACCTGGGCCCACTTTTTCGGACGTACGGCGGGTGGGGCGCGACGCCCTCCGCAAGCGTCCGACGAGATGGCATGGGCCAACCGTGACCTGCGCGCCCCACGTCGATGCCGACGCCCTGCGTGATCCGGTCACGGTATGACCCCCCAGGCGCACGGTTCCGCCGGAACCGGGTCAGTCACCACGCGACGCCGAGCGTGATCCGGTCACGGCGTGACCGGACTCCTGGGGCCAAACAGCCTTTCTCCCGTGTGATCCTGCCGCAGCGCGATCAGGCTCCAGGGAGGGGTGGCGGCCGGTGGCCGATTCTGCTGCAATCCCTGGCGCCGAGACTCGCCAGGAAAGGATTCCGCCATGACGCCGCCAACCTCGGGCACCCTGCCCGACCTCGCGCCCACCGATCGTGCCGACGACGGTGGCGTGCCCTGGATCAGCGAGATCCGCCGCACGATCCGCGACGCCGACGTCGACTTCTTCCGGGTCTCGGCCTGGCGTTACTGGGTCGACTTCCTCGTGAGCATCACGGCCGCCTACCTGGCCGCCGGCATCTTCCTCGCCGCCCCGCTCGGTTCCTGGCCACAGCTGATCGCCTTCCCGATCGCGGCCTTCTGGCTCTACCGCCTGGGCTCGCTGATTCACGAGGTCTGCCACCTCGGCGCCCACGAGATGCCCCTCTTCAAGGCGGCCTGGAACGTCCTGGGGGGCGTGGTGATGCTCACCCCGAGCCCCTTCTTCACTCGCCATCACCGCGATCACCACAGCCGCCGCTACTACGGCACGCCGGAGGATCCCGAGTACGTCGCCAACGTGATGGAAGGGGGCAACGCCGCCAGCATCGTGGGCTATGCGCTCCACGTGCTCGCCTTTCCGGGGCTCGTGTTCCTCAGGTTTCTGCTCGTGCCGCTGACGTTCGTCCATCCGGCCGTCCGGGAGTGGGCGCTCCGCAAGGCCTCGTCACTGACGCTCAATCGCCGCTACGAGCGGAGGCTCACCCCGGCCGATCGCCGGGCGATCCTGGCCGTCGAGATTCCCTGCTTCCTGCGGGCGGCGCTGATCCCGGCGCTCGTGCTCTCGGGGCTCAACCCCTGGACGCGGATTCCGCTGCTCTACGCGTTGGCGGTGGCGACCGTCCTGCTCAACCAGCTGCGGCAACTCGCCGACCATCACTTCGAGGGCGACGGGAAGCAGGTCGACGTGGATGCCCACATCCTCGATTCCTGCAACTTCACGAGCAACGACCCGCTCACGCTGCTCCTGTTCCCGTTCTCGATCCGCTATCACGCCCTCCACCACCTCTTCCCCTCGATGCCCTACCACAACCTGAAGCGGGCCCACGAGCACCTGGCGGCGGTGCTGCCCGCCGACTCCCCCTACCACACCCTCGACCGCCCCGGCTGGTGGAGCGTGGCCCGGCGGACGATCCTGGGCTCAGCCTGAGCAGCCGGGCGGTGGCGGGGCCCGGAGGCACACGGTAGGCTCAGGGGCCGACGGCGCGCCTGCTCGGGCTGTCGTCCTCCCCTTTGCTCCCCGGAAGACGCCATGGACCAGTTCCGCAGAATCCAGACCGGCAAGAAGGGCGACATCTTCATGGTGCTCTTCAAGGACAAGAAGATCCTCGACGACACCATGCTCGACGAGATTCGCACCGAGATGGGCCAGCTGCTCGGCAAGGCGTCGGGCCCGGACGTGCTGCTCGACTTCTCGCAGGTCGAGTTCATGTCGAGCGCCATGCTCGGCCTGCTCGGCCAGCTGCACCGCAAGATCTCGGCCGGTCAGGGCCGGCTGAAGATGTGCGGGATCCGGCCGGAGATCTTCCAGGTCTTCAAGCTGACCAATCTCGACAAGCTGTTCAGCATCCACAAGGACGCCCCGACGGCGCTGGCCACCTTCACCTGACGCGGGGAGGCCGCGTGGCCACCGACACGGGCACCACGGCCGCACGGACGGCCACCACCGGCGGCGTCGATGTCCTCATCGCCGAGGACAGCCGCATGCAGGCCAAGATCCTGCAGAAGCGGCTCTCCGACGCGGGGCACACGGTCCGCTGGGCCGAGAACGGCCAGCTGGCCCTCGAGATGGCCCGCGAGCGGCGGCCCGACATCATCATCTCCGACATCGAGATGCCGGTGGCCACCGGCTACGAGTTCTGCAAGGCGGTCAAGACCGACCCCGCCCTCAGGACCGTGCCCTTTATCCTCCTGTCGACGCTCTCCGACCCGATCGACATCATCCGCGGGCTCGACGCGGGAGCCGACAACTACGTCACCAAGCCCTACGAGCCCGACTACCTGCTGGGGCGGATGCAGGCGCTCCTGGCCACGCCGCTCGGCGCGGAGGACGAGTCGGGCGCCGCGACGCTCGAGGTGACGCTCGCCGGGCAGAAGTTCCGGGTCAAGGCGGGCCGGCAGCAGGTGCTGAACCTGCTCGTCTCCACCTTCGAGAACGCCGTCGCCAAGAACCAGGAGCTCGTGGTCGCCAACCAGGAACTCTCCGTCGCCCGCGACAGCCTCCAGAAGACCAACGAGGAGCTCGTCACGCTCAACGCCGAGATCTCCCGGATCAACGCCCAGATGATCCGGGACCTGGAGGCGGCGGCCAAGGTGCAGCGGTCGCTCCTGCCGGCCGACGACGTGGCCCTGCCGTCCCTCGACGTGGCCTGGCGATACGTGCCCTGCCACAACCTGGCCGGCGACTTCCTCAACATCTTCCCGCTCGACCGGGAGCGGGTGGGCCTGTTCGTGGTCGACGTCAGCGGCCACGGGGTGCCCTCGTCGCTGATGGCGGTCACCGTGGGAAGGTTCCTCGTCCCCAAGCTCTCCGACTCGGCGATCCTCGTCCGCCAGGGGCCGGACGGCGAGGTCGTCGTGGTCCCGCCGGCGGAGGTGGCGACGCAGCTCAACCGGCTCTTCCAGGCCGACGAGTTCTCCGGGCTCTATTTCACGATGCTCTACGGCGTGCTCCACCTGCCGACCGGCCGGCTCGACTACGCCTCGGGCGGGCACCCGGCCCTGGTCCGAATCCCGGCCACGGGCGGGCCACCCGAGTTCCACGGTGCCGAGGGCTTCCCGATCGCCTTCGTGCCCGAGGTCGAATACGAGCAGAAGTCGCTGCAGCTCGCGCCGGGCGACCGAATCTACCTCTATTCCGACGGCGTCCCGGAGGCGATGGACAAGGCCCAGGAGGCCTACGGCGAGGAGAAGATGGCCGCCTACCTCGACGCCGCCCGGGGGCAGCCGATCGAGGCGAGCGTGGCCGGCCTGCTGGCGGCCGTGGAAGCCTGGTGCCAGCCGAAGGGACCGCTCGACGACGTCACGATCCTGGGCGTCGAGTGGAAGCCCTGAGCCCCGGTCGGTAGTAGCTCGAGCCGGCGCCGGCCAGCCGCTGCCAGCCTTCGTCGATGCCGATCAGCGTCTCGGCCCCGCCGAGAAACAGGCCGCCGTCGGCCCGCAGCACGCGGCCCATCCGCCGGACCACGTCGGCCCGCGTGGGGACGGCGAAGTAGAGCATCACATTCCGCAGGAAGACCACGTCGCAGGGGGGCAGCGGCGGCCAGTTGCCCACCAGGTTCAGCTGCCGGAACTCGACCAGCCGGCGGCAGTCCTGGGAGATGCTCCAGCGTCCCTGCAGGGGCCGGAAGTACTTCTGCCTGAGCCCCGGCGGCAGGCCGCGGGCGATCTCCAGGTCGCTGTAGGTGCCCTCGCGGGCCTTGGCGAGCACGGCGTCGGAGTAGTCCGTGGCCAGGATCCTGATCCGCCAGGAGGCGACGAGGTCGCGGAAGTGCTCGTTCATGAGCATGGCGATGCTGAAGGGTTCCTGGCCGGTCGAACAGGCCGCCGACCAGAAGACGAGCTGCTTTTCCGCCGCCCGCTTGGGCACGAGTTCGGCGATCAAGCTCCGGAGCGTGTCGAAGGGCTTCATGTCGCGGAAGAACGACGTCTCGTGCGTCATCATCGCACTGAGCACGTCCCGCTCGAGCGACGGATCGACGCCCTGGCGGACGCGATCAAGGAGCGTCTCGATGCTCGGGATCTTCCGCTGCCGCACGATCGGGAGCATCCTCGCCACCACGAGGTACTGCTTGGATTCGTCGATCACGACGCCCGTCCGCTTCCTGAGCAGCTCCCGCAGGAAGGCGAACTGCGGTGCGGCGACCTTCATGAGCTCACGCCCGGCATCAGGCCGGCCGCCTCTCGAGCCGCAGCGCGATCTCGGCGCCGATCTGTCCGAGCGGCAGCACCGCGTCGGCCAGCCCCGCCCGCACCACCTCGCCGGGCATGCCCCAGACCACGCTCGAAAACTCGTCCTGCGCGATCACGGCTCCCCCCGCCTCGACCACGGCCCGCGAGCCGGCCAGGCCGTCGCGGCCCATGCCGGTGAGCACCACCCCGAGCGTGCCGGCGCCCCAGAGCCGCACGGCGGACCGAAACAGCACGTCGGCCGCCGGCCGGCAGGAGTTCTCCGGCGGCGCGTCGCTGAGCCGGATCCGCGGGGCTGCGGCGATGCCGGCGAGTTCCATGTGACGGCCGCCGGGCGCGAGGAGGACGGCATCGACGGCGACGGGAAGGCCTTCGGAGCCCTCCCGGACCGGCCGGCCACAGACCGCCGAGAGCCGCTCCGCCAGGCGACCCGTGAAGGTCGCCGGCATGTGCTGCACGATCAGGATCGGCACGCGGGCCGCCGGCACGCAGGCCGGCAGCACCTCGGCAAGTGCCGCCGGGCCACCGGTCGACACGGCGATCACGACGCCGCTCACGGCCTGCCGTCGCAGCGCGGGGCGGGGCCGGGTGACGACGCCGCCCGGGGGCGGAGCCGACGCCACCGAGCCCGGGGCCGGGCCGCGGGTGACCACCTGCCGGATGCGGGTGAGCACCTCGCCGCGGATCCTGGCCGCGACCTCGCCGGGTTCGAGGCCCGCCGGCTTCGCGACGTAGTCGTTGGCTCCCGCCAGGAGCGCGTCGACCGTGGCCTTGGCCCCACGCTCCGTGAGGCTCGAAAACATCATCACCGGCAGGCGGGAATGGCGGCGGCGGATCTCCCGAAGACACTCGAGCCCGTCCATCACCGGCATCTCGACGTCGAGGAGCACGACGTCCGGCAACTCCCCGGTGGAGAGCATGTCGAGGCAGGCCTGGCCGTTCACGGCCGCCCCTGCGATCCGCACGCCGGGATCGGAGGCGAGCGTCGTGGTGAGGATGCTGCGGATCGTCGCCGAGTCGTCGCAGATGAGCACCCGGATCGGCCGCCCACCGACCCCCGCGGCGGGCTCCCGGCACACGCCCAGGGCCACGAGCTTCCGCTGGAGCGACTCGGGTGTGAACGGCTTCGCCAGGTAGTCGTCGGCCCCGGCGGCCAGTGCCTCGGCGATCCGGGCCCGATCGTGCTCGGTGGAGATCATCACCAGCGGCAGCTTCCGCGTGGCCGGGTCGCCCCGCAGCCGCCGGATGAGCTCCAGGCCGTCCATCACCGGCATGTGCCAGTTGACGGTCACGAGGTCGGGCAGGCCGGCCGCCGCCAGGGCCGCGAGCGCCTCGACGCCGTTGGCCGCCTCGGCGCAGTCGAATGCCAGATCCCGGAGCGCCCGGGCGACGATGCTCCGGCTCGGCTTCGAGTCGTCGACGACCAGTGCCCGCACGATCCGCTCCCGTGCCGCAGGCCCGCGTCCGCCGCGGCCTCACCCCGGCATCATCTCACTTCCGGTACTCGTCAACCAGCCGCTGCAGGCCCTGGGCCATGCGGGCGAGTTCCTGCGACGAGACCTGCGTGTTGGAGGCACCTTCGGCCGTGCTCTGGGCCGCCTGCGCCACCTGCACGATGTTCTCGGCGATCTCGCTCGAGCCGGTGGTCGCTTCGGCGATGTTGCGGCTGATCTCGCCGGTGGTGGCGGACTGCTCTTCGACGGCCGCCGCGATGCGGGTCTGGAGCTCGTCGATCCGGCCGATCACCGAGCCGATCTCGGCGATCGCCGACACGGCCCGGGTCGTGTCGGCCTGCATCGACTCGATCCGGGCCCCGATGTCCTCGGTGGCCTTGGCCGTCTCGCGGGCCAGTTCCTTGACCTCGTTGGCCACCACCGCGAAGCCCTTGCCCGCCTCGCCGGCGCGGGCCGCCTCGATGGTGGCGTTGAGGGCCAGGAGGTTCGTCTGTTCGGCAATCGAGGTGATCACCTTGACCACGGCCCCGATCTCACCCGACGACCTCCCCAGGGCATCCATCGTGGCCGAGGTCGTGCCGGCCATCTCCACGGCCCGCCGGGCCACCGCCGCCGCGTCCTGCGCGTTCCGCGCGATCTCGTGGATGCTGGTGACGAGGTTGTCGATCGAGCCCGAGACCATCCGGGCGTTGCCGCTGACCTGCTCGGCCGCCGCCGAGACGAGATTGGCCTGGGCGGTGGTCTGTTCGGCCGCCGCGCTCATCTGCTGGCTGACGCTCGTGAGCTCCTCGGAGGAACTCGCCAGGGCATGGGTGTTGTCGATGATGCCATGCACGAGCCGGGCCTGCCGCTGGGCTTCCCGCGTCATCCGCCGGGCGATGAGCGTGGAGACGGCCAGCACGCCCAGGGCCGTCAGGCCGAACACGCCGAGCCCGAACCGCCAGAGTCGGTCCACCGGGGCGAGGACCTCCGCCCGGTCGATCTCCGAAATGAGCGCCCAGCGGACGCTGGCCCGCCCCCCCGCGGTGTCGGCGTGGATCGTGACCGGCCGCCACGAGGCGAGCACCGGCGTGCCGCGATAGTCGACGCCGAGCGCGGTGCCCGCGGTCCCCTCATCCAGGGCCGCACGGACGGCCGCCGTGTCGACCTTGAGTGCGGGATTGAGCACGGTCGACTCCACGCCCAGGTTGGCCGCGAACCGCGACTCGGTGCGGAACAGGCGGTCGGGTCCGACGGCGTAGGTCTCGCCCGTCCGGCCCATGCCGGTCGTCTCCCCGATGATCCGGCCGACGCGGTCGAGCGGCACCTGGAAGGCCACCACGCCCACGAGTTGACGGCCGTCGAACACCGGGGCGGCGACGAAGCTCGCCGGCTGCATCAGGCTCGGCAGATAGCGGTCGAACTGGGAGAACGACACGGCGTCACGGGTGCCGATGGCCAGGGCCTCCTGGACGCACCGCCCCAGGTTCGTGCCGGCGATCGGCCCGCTCTTCAGCGATGCGGCGAAGTCGATCTCCTTGCCGACGCTGTACACGATCGTGCCGCTCGTCGCGTCCACCAGGAACAGGTCGTAGAGCCCGTACTTCTCCTGCAGGTTGCGGAGGATCGGATGGTAGAGGGCATGGGCCTTCGTGTAGGCCGACTCGTCGGCCGCCGCATCGAGGCGGGCCTTCTGGCCGAACGGGCTGTCGTTGCCGCGGATGTAGAGATCCTGCAGCCAGATCGATGCATCCTCGAGCGCGGCGACGAACGGCCGCACGTCGGGATCGGTGCCCGTCGCCGTGCGGAAGGCGGTCGCGAACTCACCGGCGTAGAAGCCCTCCAGGGAGCGCCGGGCCCGGGCCAGCGCCTTGTCGTCCACGCCGTCGTCGGCCAGCACGCTCGCGAGCCCGGCGGTCAACTCCCGGATGGCCGCCACGATCATCCGATCCTCGGAGAGCACCCGCAGTTCGTCGCGGAGGGTGGCGAAGTATCGCTCCACGCTCTGCCCCGTGATCGTGTTGACCGTCTCGAGCTGCTTGAAGGCCTGTTCCTTGAGCGCCTTCGAGGAGGCCTGCTGGCTGAGCAGCCCCATCAGGGCCATCGGCACGAGCGACACCGTCAGGAGCGCCAGCAGCAGCCGGTTGCCCAGGAGTGACCGCCAGCCGGTCGCAACCGGCGAATCGACCGCACCATCCACGCGTTCAACCGCTGCCATGAGCTCCTCCACGGGAAAGACCCTGGTGCAGTGGCTGCCGCACCAGGGAATGGATCAGGTGTTCGGGGTCGAGCAGGTGCACGAGCCGCTCGGCCGCGGCGAACGTGCCCGCCACGGAGCCGGCCCGGAGCGCCGTCGCGGCCGGCCGCTCCACACGCTCGGCCGGGATCTCGATCACGTCGAGCATCTCGTCCACCGCCAGACCGTACCAGTCGTCGCCCACCGCGATCACGAGGTGGGTGGGGGGGCGGGCGACCGGGTCGCGCGCCACGCCGAGCGTGATGGCCGGGTCGATCACCGGCACGATCCGGCCCCGCAACTGCACGAGCCCCAGCACGCCGGCCGCGGCGAGCGGCACGCGGGCCAGGCGTCGGCTCCGCAGCACCTCGACCACGTCGGCGGCGGCCACGGCGAAGCAGTCCTGGCCCAGTCGGAACGAGCACCAGCGGTGGTGATGGGCGATGGCGATCGTCACGACGTGGCTCCGCTCAAGGATGCGATCAGGCCCGGGCCGCCGCGGCGGCCAGATCGAGGACCTCGGTGGCCAGCCCGCCGAGCGCCACGGTTCCC
>JBJTAA010000410.1:0-7021 GCA_046090525.1 Planctomycetota bacterium | reverse complement strand
ACCCGTGACCGGATCATGCTTGGTGTGGCGTCGACGCTGACCTGGCGTCAGTTCTGACCGGTTCCGGCGGAACCGGGCTCCAGGAGTCCGGTCACGCCGTGACCGGATCACGCTTGGTGTGGCGTCGACGCTGACCTGGCGTCGGCTCTGACCCGGTTCCGGCGGAACCGGGCTCCAGGGGTCACCCGTGACCGGATCACGCTTGGCGTGGCGTCGACGCTGGCGCGGCGTCGGCTCTGACCGGTTCCGGCGGAACCGGGCTCCAGGAGTCCGGTCACTCCGTGACCGGATCACGCTTGGTGTGGCGTCGACGCTGACGCGGCGTCAGTTCTGACCCGGTTCCGGCGGAACCGGGCTCCAGGGCGGAACCGGGCTCCTGGGAGGACCCAGGCTCTTGGGCCACTGCGCGGTACTGAGACTTGCGGAAACTGGTATCGTGACCGACTCAGAACAGACCCACGGACTCGGGCAGGAGACGACGATGGTGACACGGCGTTGGCTACGGACGGCCATGGCGGCTGCGGCAATTCTGGGACCGGCCGCGACCGCGATCAGCCCGGCGGCGGCAGAGCAGGCAGCAGCCGCCAACCCCCGGGCCGAGTTCGACGACGCCTTCGGCCGCCTCAAGAAGCTCATGGGCGACCTCACGGTGCTGCAGGCCCAGTATCAGCAGCCCAAGGCCGACAAGGCCGCCATCGAGGCGAGCTTTGAGAAGACCCGGGTGGAGGCCGAGGCGGCGGGCAGCCGGCTCGAGGCCGCGGCTGTGGCCCTGCTCGCCGTCGAGCCCAAGGATCCCACGGCCCGCGAGATCGCCTCCGGCGTGATGGCGGGATCGCTGCAGGGCGACGACCCCGGCAAGACGCTCTCAATCGCTGCGGCCCTCGACCAGGCCAAGGCCGCCGACGCCGACACGGGCCTGCTCGCGGCCACCGCGGCGCTCGTGCTCTCACGGCTCGACGAGGCCGAGGCCTGGCTCCAGAAGGCCGAGGCCGCCAAGGCGCCGGCCGGGAAGGTGGCCGAACTCCGCGAGACCCTCGACCGCGACCGGCCCAAGGTGGAGGCGGAGATGGCCAAGCGCGAGGCCGAGGCCAAGGCTGACGACCTGCCGCGGGTGAAACTGGCTACGTCGGCCGGCGACATCACCGTGGAACTCTTCGAGAACGAGGCCCCCAACACCGTCGCCAACTTCCTCACGCTCGTCGAGAAGGGCTTTTACGACGGCACCCCCTTCCACCGCGTGATCGGCGGCTTCATGGCCCAGGGGGGCGACCCGACCGGGACCGGCTCCGGCGGCCCCGGCCACGCCATCGCCTGTGAGTGCGGCGAGCCCGGGGCCCGGCTCCACTTCCGAGGCACGCTCTCGATGGCCCACGCCGGCAAGGACACCGGCGGCTCGCAGTTCTTCCTGACGTTTCGGCCCACCGAGCACCTCGACGGCAAGCACACCGTGTTTGGCCGCGTGATCGCCGGCGACGACGTGCTGGCGAAGCTCGCCCGCACCCAGGACGAGCAGGGCAGGCCTGTCCCGGGCGTCGAGCCGGATAGAATCCTGAAGGCGGAGGTGCTGCGGAAACGCAGCCACCCGTACGAGCCCAAGACGCTCCCCGACCCGCGCCGCTAGCCGCCTGCGGCCCGGGTCGACACGCCGGAGGCCCCCCATGCTCGCGCGATCGTTCGCTCTGGCCATCCTCGTCGCCGCTGCGCCGCTGGCCGCGGCTGACGCCGCACCCCCCGTCAAGGAGAAAGCCCGCATGCCTGCCGACGCCAACCAGCCCGCCGTCAGGAACCCGGCCCTCCTCGGCCGCGTGCCCGACGACCAGCTGCCCCGGACCGAGGCCGAATGGCGGAGCCGGCTCACCGAGCAGCAGTATCGCGTCACGCGGCAGAAGGCCACCGACCGGGCCTTCACCGGTCAATACACCGACACCGAGACGCCCGGCACCTACCGCTGCATCTGCTGCGGCGAGCCGCTCTTCCGCTCCGACGAGAAGTTTCACAGCGGCTGCGGCTGGCCGAGCTTCACGGCACCGATCGACGGCGTGAAGGGGGACACGATCGCCGAGCACGAGGACCGCTCGCACTTCATGATCCGCACGGAGGTGACCTGCCGCCGCTGCGGCTCGCACCTCGGCCACGTGTTCAACGACGGGCCGCCGCCCACGGGCCTGCGGTATTGCATCAACTCGTCGTCGATCGTGCTCGACACGAAGCCGCCGACGGGGGACGCGACGGAGAAGGCGCCGAAGTAGGCGGCTGGGCCGGAACCGGGTCAGAGCCGACGCAGGATCAGAGTTGACGCGGCGTCTTGCGTGATCCGGTCACGGCGTGACCGGACTCCTGGAGCCCGGTTCCTCCGGAACCGGTCAGAGTTGACGCGGCGTCTTGTGTGATCCGGTCACGGCGTGACCGGACTCCTGGAGCCCGGTTCCTCCGGAACCGGTCAGAGTCGACGTGGCGTCTTGTGTGATCCGGTCACGGAGTGACCGGACTCCTGGAGCCCGGTTCCTCCGGAACCGGTCAGAGTCGACGCGGCGTGTTGTGTGATCCGGTCACGGCGTGATCGGACTCCTGGAGCCCGGTTCCTCCGGAACCGGTCAGAGTCGACGCGGCGTGTTGCGTGATCCGGTCACGGCGTGACCGGACTCCAGGAGCCCGTTTCCTCCGGAACCGGTCAGAGTTGACGCGGCGTCTTGCGTGATCCGGTCACGGAGTGGCCGGACTCCTGGGTACACTTGGGCCACCCGCCCGGACGCCCCGCCCATGAACCCCCTCCTCGACGAAGCCGGCTCGGCCGCAGCGATCGGCTCGGGGGCGGGGCGGGCCAACCCGTTTCCCGGCTACCAGCCGGCGTCCGGCAGTTACGACGAACTCTGCGGGGCCGACGGCCTGCCGCGGCCGCACTGGCGGCGGCTCGTGGACCTGCTCGGCTCCTGGCAGCCGGCCGAACTCGCCGACCGCTGGGAGCAGGCCCGCAAGCTGATCCGCGACAACGGCGTCACGTACAACGTGCACGACGACGCGGCCGGCGAGCAGCGGCCCTGGGTGCTCGACCCGATCCCGCTCGTGATCGCCCAGGCCGACTGGGCCAAGCTCGAGGTGGGCATCAACCAGCGGGCCCGCGTGCTCGACGCCCTGCTGGCCGACCTCTACGGGCCGCAGCACGTGCTCCGGGAGGGCATCGTGCCGCCGGAACTCGTGTTCGCGAACCCCGCCTTCCTGCGGTGCTGCCACGGCATTCCCCAGCCCGGCGGCCGCTGGCTCCACCTCCACGCCGCGGTGGTGGTCCGCAACCACGACGGCAAGTGGATGGCCCTCGGCGACCGCACCGGCGTGCCCCAGGGCCTCGGCTACGCGCTCGAGAACCGGCTGGCCGTGTCGCGGCTCCTGCCCGACGTGTTCCAGGAGTGCAACGTCGAGCGGCTGGCCCCGTTCTTCATCGCCCTGCGGTCGCTTCTGCGGGGGCTCCTGCCCGGCCGCGACGCGCCCCGCGTGGCCCTGCAGAGCCCCGGCCCGGCGAGCGCCACCTACTTCGAAGACGCCTACCTCGCCCGCTACCTCGGCTTCCCGCTCGTCGAAGGGGGCGACCTCGCCGTCCGCAGCGAGCGGCTGCATCTCAAGACGCTCGGCGGCCTGGTGCCGCTCGACGTGCTCTTCCGGCGGGTGCCCGACCGCCAGTGCGACCCGCTCGAACTCGACGGCACCGCCCTCGAGGGCACGCCCGGCCTTGTGCAGGCGGTGCGGCAGGGCAGGGCGGCGCTCGCCAACCCGATCGGCAGCGGGCTGGTCGAGTCGCCCGGCTTCGCCGAGTTTCTGCCGGCCGTGTCGCGGCGGCTGCTCGGCGAAGACCTGATCCTGCAGGCGCCGCCGTCGCGGTGGTGCGGCATCCCGGCCAACCTCGATCGCGTCCTGCACACGCTCGATGAGTGCGTGCTCGAGCCGGTGGTGCCGCGGCGGGGCATGAAGCGGTTCGTGCCCGCCCTGCTCGACGCCCGCTCCCGGGCCCGGCTCGTCGACGAGATCCGCTCCCGCCCCGGCGACTGGGTGGGCCGCGAACGGGTGGAGCGGTCGCAGGCGCCGTGCTGGCACGAGGGGGCGATCGTGCCCGCCTCGGTCTTGATGCGGTGTTTCGCCGTGGCCGTGCCCGGCGGCTACCAGACGATGCGCGGCGGGCTGGCGCGGATGAGCGTGGGCCGCGCGTCGGGCGAGGAACTGCTGCTTTCCAGCCAGGGCTCGAAGGACGTATGGGTGCTCTCCGAGGGGCCGGTGCAGCAGGTGTCGCTCCTGCCGCGGCCGGGCCAGGAGCTGCCGCTCCGCCGCAGCGGCTACGACCTGCCCAGCCGCGTGGCCGATCACCTCCACTGGCTCGGCCGCCACGCCGAGCGGGCCGAGGGCACGGTGCGGCTGCTGCGGACGGTGGCCAGCCGGCTCGCCTCCGAGGCCCACGAGGATGCCGCCGGCGAGGCCGCGATGCTGATGGCTGGGGCCAGCGGTGCGCTCGAGCCCGGCCGGGCCGTCACGCTGCGGGAACTCCAGGCGGAGGTTGCGGCCCTCGCCTACGACGCCACCCGGCCGGGGAGCGTGCAGGAGTGCATCGACCGGCTGTGGCGGACGGCGTCGGTCGTGCGGGATCGGATCTCGATCGACTCCTGGAAGGTGCTGTCTCGCGTGCGGCGCGACTGCCTCGCCGGCCGGCCCACGCCCGGTCGGGCGGCCGCCGGCCATTCCGGCGACCTGCTCGCCTACCTCGACACGCTGATCTTCGACCTCACGGCCTTCGCGGGCCTGGGCACCGAGAGCATGACCCGCGGCCCGGGCTGGCGGTTCCTCGACATGGGCCGCCGCGTGGAGCGGGCGGACGCCGCGATCCGCCTGCTCGCCCGCACGCTTGCCGCGCCGCGGCCGGCCCCCGAGGGGGACGGGTCGCAGCGGCTCGAGGAGATGCTGCTCGAGATCGCCGACAGCTCGATGACCTACCGCAACCGGTATCTCGCCGCGCTCGAGCCGGCCCCGCTGATCGACCTGCTCGTGACCGACGAGACCAACCCCCGCAGCATCGCCTTCCAGTTCGCGGCCCTCGCCGAGCACGTGGCGGCCCTGCCGCGGGAGGCGTCGTCGCCGGAACTCTCGGGCGAGCGGCGAGCGGTGCTCGAGGCCGTCTCGGCCCTGCGGCTGGCCGACGCGCACGACCTGGCCGTTGCCGGGCCGGCCGGCGACCGGCCGGCGCTCGCCCGGCTGCTCGAACTGCTCGCGGCCGCGGCCGGCGAGTTTTCCGAGAGCCTCACCCACCGCTACCTCGTGCACGCCACGCCGCAGCGGCGGCTGGGCGACACGCTCGTCTCCGCGTCGCCGGCCTGAGGCCACCGCCATGATTCCCCAGGTCGTCATCGTGGGCCGGCCCAACGTCGGCAAGTCGAGCCTCTTCAACTGGCTCGTGGGCAAGCGGATCGCCATCGAGGACCCCACCGCCGGCGTCACCCGCGACCGGCTCGTGCAGCGGATCGAACTCGACGACCGCGTGATCGAGCTCGTCGACACCGGCGGCATGGGGTTCGACGACCCCGACGGGCTCTCCGCGCAGATCGACGCCCAGATCGAGAGCGGCCTGACCGGCGCGGCCGCGATCCTGTTCGTGGTCGACGTGCGCTCGGGGCTCGTGCCGGCCGACGAGGAGGTGGCCCGCCGCGTCCGCCGGACCGGGGCACCGGTGATCCTCGTGGCCAACAAGGCCGATGCCGCGGGGCTCGATGCCGGGGCGGCCGACTTCGCCCGGCTCGGCTTCGGGCAGCCGCTGCTCGTGAGCGCCCGCGAGCACCGCAACCGGGGCCTCCTGGAGGCGGCGATCCTTCCGCTCCTGCCGCCGCCGGGGGCCGACGAGCCCGACTCGGCGGAACTGCCCGAAATGAAGCTCGCGATCGTGGGCCGCCGCAACGTGGGCAAGAGCACGTTCGTCAACGCGCTGGCCCACGAGGAGCGGGTGATCACGAGCCCCGTGGCGGGCACCACCCGCGACAGCGTGGACGTGCGATTCGAGGTGGACGGCAAGGGCTTCCTGGCGATCGACACGCCGGGCCTGCGGCGGGCCAAGAGCCGCACGAGCGACATCGATTTCTACGCCTTCCACCGGGCCCAGCGGAGCATCCGCCGGGCCGACGTGGTGCTGCTCTTCTTCGACGCCACCGAGCCGATCGGCAAGGTCGACAAGCAGCTCGCCGAGACGATCACCGAGGAAGCCAAGCCGGTGGTGTTCGTGGTCAACAAGTGGGACCTCTACGCCGGCGAGGTGAAGAAGCGGGAGTGGACGCAGTATCTCCGCGACACGTTCCGGACGATGCCGTGGGCGCCGGTGGCCTTCGTGACGGCCACGCGGAGCCGCAACGTGAAGGCCACGATCGACACGGCCCAGCGGCTCTACCGGCAGAGCCGCACGCGGGTGCCCACGCCGCGGCTCAACGACGTGCTCCGCGAGGCGGTGGACGCCAACCGGCCGTCGCCCGACGGCCGGGGCCGGCCGGTGCGGCTCTACTTCGCGACGCAGGTGGAGGTGGGGCCGCCCACGATCGTGATCTCGGCGAGCGCGCCGCGGGCGGTGAGCGAGCCGTACAAGCGGTATCTCGCCGGCGTGTTCCAGAAGCAGCTGCCGTTTCGGGAGGTGCCGATCCGGCTGCTCCTGCGGGGCAAGAAGGCCGCCGAGGAGGCGTGAGCCCCGGGAGGCCGGTTCCCCAGGGAGCCCGGTTCCTCCGGAACCGGGTCAGTGTTGGCGCCGCGTCTTGTGTGATCCGGTCACGGAGTGACCGGACTCCCAGGAGTGACCGGACTCGAGAGCGCCCGCAGCGCGTCGACCTGCCGCGGCGTGAACGGCACCGGGCCGTCGAGCAGGCCGGGTTCGCCGCGTTCCTCCGGCACGAGTGCGGCCACGATCCGGGCGGCCAGTTCGTCGATGCCCAGCCCCGTGACCGCCGAGGTGACGACGCCGCCGGCAGCGGCAGATGGTGTGCGTGGTGCGAGGTCGGCCTTCGTGAAG
>JBJTAA010000409.1:0-2353 GCA_046090525.1 Planctomycetota bacterium | reverse complement strand
GGGCTGCCCGGCGGTGGTGCTGTGGGCGGTCCTGGCCGCGACGACCGGGGCCTGCGCCAACCAGCGGGCCCCGAGCGAGCCCGAGCGAGCGCCGGCGGCCGCCGAGAGCCCACCGCCCACGACGGCGGCCCCGGCCGCGTCGGCCAGGCCGGTCGCCGAGGCCGTCGCGTTTCCCCGGGAGTCGTGGCAGGCGGCGGGGATCACGATCGCGCCGGCCGCGATCGGGCCCATCGCGGAATCGGCCACGCTCACCGGGCGGATCACGCTCAACGAAGATCGGGTGGCCCACGTCTTTCCGCTCGTCGAGGGGCGCGTGGCCGAAGTCCGCGTCGGCCTGGGCGACAAGGTGACCAAGGGGCAGGTCATGGCGATCATCCAGAGCCGCGAGGTCGGTCAGGCCAGGCTCGAACTCGTCCAGGATCGGCTCGCCCTCGGCTTCGCCCGCCGCAAGGACCAGTGGGCCCAGTCGGTGGCCGAGAACACGGAACTGCTGATCGGGCTGATCCGATCGGGCACGTCGGTGGAGGAGATCGAGCGGCAGCTCGCCAATCGCCCCCTGGGCGAGTATCGCGACAAGCTGATGACGGCCTACATCGCCACGGCCGCGGCCAGCCGCAACCTCGAGCGGCTCAAGCCCCTCAAGGCCGAGGGCATCATCGGCTCCCGGCAGATCTACGAAGCCGAGGCGGCCTGGGACACCGCGCGGGCCACGCTGCAATCGCTGCTCGAGCAGCTCGGCCAGGATGCCCGCCAGGCGGCGGTGTTGTCGAGCCAGGCCGTGCAGGAACTCGAGACCCGCGTGGCGACCGACGAGACGGCCCTCGAGATCCTGGGATTCTCGCGGGAGGAGATCGTCAACGTCGACGCCGATGCCGGACAGGAACTGGCCCACTGCCCGATCGAGGCCCCCTTCGACGGCACGGTGATCTCCAAGGACGTGGCCTTGCTCGAGCACGTCGGGCCGGCCAACCAGATCCTCGGGATCGCCGACCTGCGGACAGTCTGGCTCTCGACCGATGTCTACGAGGACCAGCTGCCGCTGGTGGCGAAGGCGACCGGCCAGGAGCTCTCCTTCACCAGCGACGCCTGGCCGGGCGAGACCTTCACCGCCAGGATCTTCTACACCGGCGACATCGTGGAGAAGGAGTCGCGGACGGTCGCGATGCGGGCGGTCGCCGACAACGCCGCGGGCCGGCTCAAGCCCGGGATGTTCGTCCGCGTCACGCTTCCCGGGGCGGCGCGGGCGTCGGTGCTCCAGGTGCCGCCGTCGGCCATCCAGGAACACGAGGGCAAGTCGTTCGTGTTCGTGCACTCGGGCGGCGACGCCTTCGAGCGACGCGACGTGACGCTCGGCCGCCGGGGGGCCGAGGCCGTCGAGATCGTCGGGGGGATCGCCGCCGGCGACCAGGTCGTGACCGGCGGCGGCTTCGCGCTCAAGAGCCGGCTGCTTGCCGAACTCCTCGAGGAGTAGCGGCCGGTCCCGCCGCGACACCCCGCCGATGGTCAACCACCTGATCGCCTGGTCGCTCGACAACCGCTTCATCGTCATGCTCCTGGCGGTGGTGCTCCTCGGCCTGGGCTTCCTCGCGGCCGCCACGCTGCCGCTCGACGCGGTGCCCGATCTCACGAACGTGCAGGTGCAGGTGCTCACCACGTCGCCGGCGCTCGGGCCGGTGGAGGTCGAGCAGTTCATCACCTTCCCGGTCGAGAACGCGATGAGCGGTCTGCCGAAGGTGGCCGAGATCCGCTCGATCAGCCGCTACGGGCTCTCGGCGGTCACCGTCGCCTTCGAGGACGGCACCGACATCTACTGGGCGCGGGGCCTCGTCAACGAGCGGCTCCAGCTGGCCCGCGAGAGCATCCCGCCGGGCATGGGCGATCCGCAGCTCGGGCCCATCGCCACGGGCATGAGCGAGATCTACCAGTTCGAGGTCCGCGCCAAGCCGGGCCACGACTTCAGCCTCATGGACTTGCGGACGATCCTCGACTGGCAGATCGCGTTCCAACTGCGTAGCGTGCCCGGCGTCATCGAGGTCAACACCTTCGGTGGCGAGCTGAAGACCTACGAAATCCAGATCGACCCCGACAAGCTGCTGAACTACGACATTTCCCTGAGTCGGTTGTTCGCAGCGCTCGAGGAGAACAACGGCAACGCTGGCGGTGGCTCCATCATGCACGGGGCCGAACAGCGGCTCATCCGGGGCGAGGGGCTGGTCGCGACGCTCGACGACGTCCGCACCATCGTCCTCGACAGCCGCAGCGACGGCACGCCGATCCGGATCTCCGACATCGGCGAGGTGCGTTTCGCCCCCATGCTCCGCCAGGGGGCCGTCACGCGCGACGGTGACCGCGA
>JBJTAA010000408.1:0-2885 GCA_046090525.1 Planctomycetota bacterium | reverse complement strand
GCACACCGTCGCCCGGCTGATCGGGGCGCCCCCCGGCTACGTCGGCTACGAGGAGGGGGGCCTGCTCACCGAGGCCGTCCGCCGGCGGCCCTACTCGGTCGTCCTGCTCGACGAGATGGAGAAGGCCCACCGCGACGTGTTCAACGTGCTGCTGCAGGTGCTCGACGATGGCCGGCTGACCGACAGCCTCGGCCACACCGTCGACTTCACCAACACGATCGTGGTGATGACGAGCAACGTCGGCAGCCAGGTGATCCAGGAGATCACGAAGGAGGGGGGCAGCGAGCAGGAGATGCGGGACGCCGTGAAGGACGCGCTCTCGGCCCGCTTCCTGCCCGAGTTCCTCAACCGGATCGACGAGACGATCATCTTCCACCCGCTCGACCAGAAGCACATCCGCCGGATCGTCGAGATCCAGGTGAAGCGGCTCGTGGGCCAGGCGGCCAAGGCGGGCATCGAGCTGGAATGCACCGAGGCCACGCTCGACGAGGTCGCCCGCCTCGGCTACGACCCGGTGTACGGGGCGCGGCCGCTCAAGCGGGTCATCCAGCAGCAGCTCCAGAACGAACTGGCGCGCGAACTGCTCGCCGGGCGGTTCCCGGAGGGCAGCCGGGTGCGGGTGGACTTCGTGCAGGACGGCTTCGTGTTCACGAAGGCCGGCTGACGCGACTACCGCTTGCGATCCTCGAGCCCCATCCGGGCGATCAGGTCCTCGCAGCCGGGGGTCATCTTGCGGAGCTTGTCGGCCATGGCGTGCTTCTCGCTCGTGGTGGCCTTCTTGAGCTTGGTCTGAAACTTGGCCAGCTTCTGCCGGCGGTGACGCCGCCGCTTGACTTCCTTCATCCGGTTGCTGATGCCGCCCATGCGCGTGTGCGTTCCTGTGGGAAGGTGTGCGAGAAAAGTCGCAGCCTAGAAAAAGCCCGGAAACGAGTCAAAGCCGGCCGCTTCGCGGGCGGAGAAAGCCGTCGGCCGGAGGCCGCCGGCCGACCGCGCGCGGCGGCGGGCGGGTGTAGACTTGGCGGCGGGTCGGCCCGCCGCTCCCGGGCACGGCCGCCTCGCTTCGGACGGGTGGCAGAGCGGTTGAATGCACCGGTCTTGAAAACCGGCAGTCGCGAAAGCGGCTCGTGGGTTCGAATCCCACCCCGTCCGCCTGGTGGCATGCGGCGACCGGCCGCCCGAGGGGGCGTACCGGAGGCTCGCGCGGGTCGTAGGGGTTCGGGCGGCTCGAAAAGCCATTCGTGCGAAGAATTTCTTGACTCCGCGGGTAACGAGACGTATCCCACAGGGGACGAAGGCCGCCTGGCCGTGACCATTCCCCGGAGTCACCCAATCCGATGGTTGTCTTCTTCGGCCGCAGCCGGCGCCCCAGGCCGCGACCCCCGGCGGGTTTCCAAACGTCGCTGGCAGCCGAGCGGCTCGAGGGGCGAACGCTGCTGGCGGTGACCGCCGGCCTCGTCGACGGCGAACTCCTCATCTCCTACAACGACCCGGGTGACAGAGTCGCCGAGATCGCGAGCGACGGCACGAACTACACCGTCTCGGGCACCGGGCTTTGGGCCGTACAGGTTCCGATCGCGAGCGTCACCGGCCGGATCGCCGTCATCGACCTCGCCGGGGTGGGCGGACAGGAGTTCACGGTGGCCGCGGGCGCGCCACTGGCCAACCCGCTCCAGGTGACCGCCGACGTCGAGATGACCAGGCTTGTTGCCGGCATCGACGCGACCGTGGCCGGCACGGTGTTCATCGGCTCACCCAGCGTGAGCATCGGCTCGGTATTCAGCACGCAGCCCGTTCCCGTGTCCACGTCGGCGACCAACGGCAACGTGACGCTGTCCGGGGCGGTGACGCTGACCAACGACGCGGCCTTCGCGAGTGGGGCGGGCGCGATCGCGCTCGGGTCGATCTCGGCCCCAGCGGCGCTGGCGGTCTTCCTCGGTGACACGAACCAGTCTGGACCGGTGACGATCACGGGCGACCTGTCGCTTCCCCTGGGACTCATGATCACGGCTGCAGCGACGTTCGACCTCTCCCTCGCGGGCGCCGCCAACTCCATCGCGGTCTCGCAGATCGACAACGGCGGCATGCTGCGGATCGGGCGAGCCGGGGGCACGAGCACGTTTCGCGATGGCCTCATGGCCACCGCACCCACCGGCGTCGCCCTCGCCGGCGTGATCGAGACCGTCAACGCACCGCTGACGCTCGGCGACGTCGCGCTCCTGGCCGACGCCACGCTCCGCTCAGGCTCCGGCGCCATCGTGACGGGCGTCGTGACCGACGGCGTGGGGTCTCACGCGCTCACGCTCGGCAGCCTGACGCAGACGGGCGACGTCACGCTCGGGGGCGGCGTGACGCTCGACGGCCTCGCGACCGCCGCAGGCGACTTCGGCGTTTCCTTGCATGGTGCCGCCAACGAGATCGTTCAGCAGGTCACGTTCACGAACACGAGATACGTCGTCTTCGGCGACGGCACGGATGACGTCAGCCGGTTTGCCGCGGGCGTGACGGCGACGAGCCAGGCCACGGGGAGCTACCTCAGCGGCACGCTGCGGACGGCCGGCGGGGCGATCGACATCGGCGGGCTGTACCTGACCGGAGCGACCACGCTCGACACATCCGACGCGGGCACCGTCGCCACTGGGGCCCCGATCACACTCCGCAACGGAGCCAGGCTCGCGGGCCACGTCCTGACGACGATCGGCGGCGTCGGTGGGACCGCGCAGGGCACATACCTTCTCGGGGCCGGCGACTTCGGGAGCGGGCCCACCGACACCGGTTCGCTCGAGGTCCAGGCCGGGTCGCTCTTCATCGGCGACAGCGCGACGTCGACGGCCACGCTCACGGTGGCCAACGACACGAGCATCCGGATCGCAGCGGGCGGCCTGATC
>JBJTAA010000407.1:0-2702 GCA_046090525.1 Planctomycetota bacterium | reverse complement strand
GGCGGCGGCGAGCGTGGCGGCCAGCCGCACGCCCGCGTCGGCGTCGTTCACGAGCCGTTCGGCGATCTCCGCGGCCAGGCCGTCGGCATCGACGAGCGGCGCGAGCCGCGCGGCCGTCTCGCGCACGCCGGCCTGCGTCGCACCGGCGGCGGCCCGCACGTCGTCGGCCGTCAGCGCTCCCAGGCCCTGGAGCGTCCAGAGGGCATGCACCGCGGCGAGCGGCTTGGCCGATGAGGCGGGCGCAGCGAGCGCGGCGGCGAGCGCCGCCCGCACGGCAGGCGCGGCGTCCTTGAACCGCCCCTCCACCAGCAGGCGCTGCGCCGTCGAGCGGCGCCAGCCGTTGGGGTCGGCGAACAGGGCCGCGGCCTCGGCGGCAGTGGTCGGGGGCGTCCAGCCGCGCGGCGCAGAGCCCTTGCGGGTGATCCGCCAGATGCGGCCCGCGCGGTCGCCGGCCCTCAGATCCAGCGTGTCGGCGAGCCCCGGCGGCATGTACTCCGGATGCTCGACCGTGCTTCGGCACATGTCCACCACCCACAGGCTGCCATCGGGGCCCGTGGCAGTGAACACCGGCCGAAACCACGGGCTGCGGCTCGCCAGAAACTCGCGGTCGCCCAGGCCGACATGATCGCTCGTGAAGCACGCGCCGGCGGGCCGCAGCCGCCGCCGCGTGACGAGGTGCGACACGGGCTCGCAGATGAAGGCGTCGCCCACCGCGTCGGGCCCGAGCGCGTCGCCGCGGAAGATCGTGAGCCCGCAGGCGGAGGTGTGGGTACCGGTGTGGGAGGCGGCCGTGGCCTGCGTTTCGACGATCGGAAACACGCGGCTGGCGGCGCCGCTCGGGGCGGCATCCTCGTAGCCGCCGCCGAGATCCACATACGGATTGCGGGCCAGCGCCGCGGCCGGCAGGCGAACGGCGATCACGGGGTTGCGATTGCTCGTGGTAAACCGCCGGCCGAGGTCGTCGAAGGCGTTGCCGAACTGGCCGAAGCCCGCCGCCGCCTCGATCCGGTTGCGGGCCAGGTCGATTCGCACGTCACGCCGGTCGATCGACACGCCCTCCTTGGCCGGCTGGTCGGGCCGGTGCACGACGCCGCCGGAGAGCCCGCCGGTGATCGACACGGTGTTGTCGATGTCGAGCTGTGGGCAGGCGGCACGGAGCTGCGGGTTGCCCGTCTTGAAGCCGGTCGCGACCACCTCGCGGCGGTCGGCGCGGCCGTCGCCGTCGGTGTCGGTGAGCATGAGCACGTCGGGGGCGGCGGTGACGAGCAGCCCGCCGCGCACAGCGAGCACGCCCTGGGCGAAGGGCACGTGTTCGGCGACGACGGTCGAGCCCTCGTAGAAGCCGTCGCCGTCGGCGTCGTCGAGCCGCACGATCCGCGACAGCGCGGGCTGGCCTGGGGGCGGGCCCTGCGGATAGTCGCGATACTCGACGATGTAGGGCCGGCCGCGTTCGTCGAACGTGATCGCCACCGGGTCGACCACCGCCGGCTCGGCGGCCGCGAGCTCGAGCGCGAAGTCGGCGGGGAGTTCGGTGGCCGCGGCCACCTCGGCGGGCGCTGGGGGCTCGGCGGCGGCGGCCGCCTTGGCCGCTGGGGCTTTCGCGGGCTCGAGCGGGAGCAGTTCCACCCGCCGAAAAAACACCTCCGCCCCCTCGCTCTGGATCTGGATCCGGCCGGCTGCCGGCTTGAGCCCGGTGGCCCGGCTCACGACCACGCCGTTGAGGCTCACCTCGAGCGTGTCGCCGCGGGCCACGCACTCGAGCGTGTTCCACTCGCCCACGGGCCGCTCGGCATCCCGCGCGCCACGGAAGCCGAGCGTGTCTTTCCAGGAGGAGTCGCGGCCCCACCAGTCGATCCGCCCGCCATGGATCGTGATCGGCCGGCCGTCGGGAGCGTAGACCTTCGCCTTGCCTTGGGGCTCGGCGGCGACAGTGGCCGTGAGGGCAAACTCATCCGAGCCGTCGCCGACCACGAGCAGGTCGCCCGTGCCCCCCTCGATGATCTGCGCCTCGATGCCGTGCATCCACACGCCGCCATAGCCGCCGTCCTGGCCGCGGGAATGGAGGAGCAGGCCGCTGTCGCGGGCCGCAGCGGCGCGCTTGCCGAACGTCTCGTCGCCCCAGCGGTATTCGACCACGAGGCGGTAGTCGCGGTATTCCTCGCGGGTCGTGACGCAGCCCCACTCCTCGCCGGAGATCCGCAGCATCCCGTCGACCACCTGAAACACGCCCTTGGGATCGGTGTCGCGGCCCCGGCCCTGGACGAACGTGTAGAACGGCGCAAACGACCGGCCGTCGAAGAGCTTGATCGGCTCCGCGGGCGCGATCGGCTCCGCGGCGGCGGGCGCGGCCAACGCGGCCGCGAGCCAGAGCCAGCGCAGCCACGGATACCGGCAGGAGCAGTTCGTCGATGGCGTGAGCATCGAGGCCTCGTGGTGCAGGGATTAGATAGACCGGCACGGGCAGCGTGCCGCCCGGCCGCATGCTGACAGAGGCCGTTCCAGCTATTCTAGCCCGGTCGCATGATCCGTCGAAGGGGCCGGCCGGGCCTCGCGGGCGGACCTTTCTAGCGGAGATACGCGTCGTAGCCGGTCTTTGCGATCAACGCGGCCACGACCAGCGCGAACACGACGCGGATGAGCGGTGCGCCGTGCTTGAGCGCGAGGGTCGTGCCCAGCATGCTCCCCAGGACGTTGGCGACGGC
>JBJTAA010000406.1:0-5052 GCA_046090525.1 Planctomycetota bacterium | reverse complement strand
CCTTGTCTTCCGCGTGCTGCCGGACCGAGCAGGTGTTGTAGAAAACGGCGTCGGCCTCGCCGGGGCCCCGAGCCATCTCCCAGCCCTGGCGACGCAGTGCCGCCACCACGAGCTCGCTGTCGAGCACGTTCATCTGGCAGCCGACGGTCTCGATCCAGAGTCGCTTGGGCATCGGGCCCATTGTAGCGACGCCGTCGGGCCACCTGCCCGCTGCCGACCGCCGGGGCCCCTCTGGGACGGGCAGGCCCCGGCGGCGGCTAGGGAGGGTCAGGCGATCGACAGGTTGACCGTGAACTCCGACGGCAGGCGGTCGGAGGAACTTTCGACCTTGATCACGTAAGTGCGGCCGGCCACGACCGACACGCGCCCCGAGGTCTGCCAGGGCCGCTCCCGCGGCTCGAGCTCGAGCAGCTCCCGCCGCGTGGCCACGTCCTTGAGCTCCAGCTCCGCATACCGCCCGTCGGCACCGGGCAGCAGTTGCACGGTCAGCACGCCGCTCTGGGCAGCGGTGAAGGAGTAGAACCGCTTGTCGTCGTCATTGAGCGACGTGCCCGTGACCTGCGCGTTGCCGGCCTCGTCGAACACGATCTCACCGCCGATCGCCGGGGGTGTGACCATCGGCGGGGCGTCCGACAGCGACAGGTCCACCGTGTAGTCCAGGGGCAGCCGCGAGTCGGCGTGGACCCGGATCAGGTAGGTGTTGCCGGCCCGCAGCACCACCTGCCCCGTGACGCGGCCGTTCTCCCGCGGCTCGAGATCCAAGAGTTCGCGGCGGGCCGTGGCATCGCGCAGTTCCAACTCGGCGTAGCGGCCGGTCGCGTCGGGCTGGAGCGTGACCGTGAGGGTCTGATCGGCCGCCGCCGTGAAGCTGTAGAACGAGCGGTCGTGCTCACCGAGCGAAGTGCCCGTGAGCCGCGTGACGCCTGCGGCATCGAATACCACGGGCGCCAGCAGCCCGGGATCCACCGGCCGGTCGTGGTCGTCGTCGTAGCCGTCGCGATCGCGGTCGCCGTCGGCGAACCGGTCGTTGAAGTCGTCCTCGTAGTCGAGGCCCGCTCCGCCCACGAGGCTGTCGACGCCGTCTTCGCCGTCGAGCCAGTCGTCGTCGCCATCGCCCCAGATGCGGTCGCGGCCGAAGCCGCCCCGGGCGATGTCGTTGCCTTCTCCGCCACGGATGGCGTCGCTGCCGAAGCCGCCGTCGATGTCGTCGTCGCCGGCGTCGCCGCGGAGCTGGTCGTCGCCCAGGCCACCCAGGATCGTGTCGTCGTCGGGGCCACCGAAGAGCGAGTCTGGGCCGCTGCCTCCGCGAAGCGCGTCGCTGCCGGGACCGCCCAGGGCCACCGACCGCGTCGCCGTGGTGTTCGTGAAGCGGTCGTCGCCACCGAGCGCGTCGAACCGAATCGCCCGCACGGCCCTGGCGGCCACGCTCCGCGTGATCTCGCCCTCGGGCGTGGAGAGGGTGATCGCCAGGTTCTGTCCCCGCTGCTCGACGACCACCGAATCATTGCCCTCGGTGCCCATGATCCGCACGACGGCGTCGCGGATGCTGAAGTCGATGCTCGCCGAGAGCACGACGCGGCCCTCGAGCGATTCGACCCGCAGCCGGGAATCGACCGACCGACGTTGGGATGCGTTCTGGCGGCGGGACATGGGGCGCTGCTTGGCGAACTTCATGACGGCTGACTCCTAGGACGGGCCGCACGGCGACCGAAGGCCGCGATCTGGATGGCTGCCCCTTCTGGCAGCATAGGCTTTGGCGAAATACTTGCTGCCGGGGAAAACCCGCATTCCAGCTCGAGCCTCGTCAGCCCAACTGCGCACCCGGCCGCAGGGGGCTGCCGCGGAGAAACTCGGCGGCCGTCATGGCCCGCTTGCCCTCGGGGACGAGCCGCGTGATCGCCAGGGCCGTGCCGCCCCCGCAGGCCACGACGATCCGCCCCGGCTCGGGGGTGGGCTCCGCGGCCAGCACCATGCCCGGACCGACGGGCGCGGCCGCGGCGGGAAACTCCTCGGTCGGGGCGACGTCGGCCTCGGCGATGACGAGCCGCTGGCGGACACCGTCGGCCCGCGTGAAGAACGTGGCGGCGCGGGGCCAGGGGTCGAGGGCCCGTCGCAGCCGCTCGATCGCGACCGCAGGCTCCGACCAGTCGACGAGGCCGTCTTCCTTCCGCAGCCGCGGCGCCCGCGTGGCAAGCCGCTCATCCTGCGGGAGGCCGACGCCGCCGGGATCATGGCCGGACGCCACGGCGGCCTCGAGCCGCTCGATCGCGTCGAGCACCGCGGGCGCACCGAGTTCCGCCAGCCGCCGTTCGAGTTCCGCCGCCGTCTCCCGCGGCCCGATCGGCGTCTCGCGGGCCGTGATCACGCGGCCCGCATCGAGCGCGGGCGTCATGCCGATCACGCTCACGCCGGAGTGGGTGTCGCCCGCGCGGATCGCCCACTGGATCGGGGCGGCCCCGCGGTGCCGCGGCAAGAGCGAGCCGTGCAGGTTGATGCCGCCGAGCGGCGCCGCGCCGAGGAATTCCGCAGAGAGGAGCTGCCCGTAGTCGCAGACCACGAGCAGGTCGGGGGCGAGGCCGCGGATCGCCGCCACGCTCTCCGGCGTGTTGACCTTCTCGGGATCGAGCACGGGCATGCCCGCCGCGGCCGCCGCCTCGCGCATCGGGTTCGGGGGCGGTCGGCGGCCGGGGGGCGCATGGTCGGGCCGCGTGACCACCGCCACGATCTCGTGGGGCGAGGCGACGAGGGCCCGGAACATCGGCACGGCGAAGGGCCCCGTGCCCATCACCACCACGCGCAGCCGCCTCACGCCCGGCATCGGGCCGCTTCCAGCCGGTCGAGTTCGGCGACGAGTTCCGCCTCGGTCGGCAGCTCACCCCGCGATTGCTTGCCGACGAACACCTGGGCGAGCCCCTCGAGCTGCCCCCGCACCTCGAGCGCCGCGGCCTCCGGCAGGCGATCGGTGAACAGCCGCCCTTCGAGGTGATCGAACTCGTGCTGCACCACGCGGGCGAAGAGGCCGTCGAGGTCGTACTTGATCGGCTCGCCGGCGAGTGACCAGGCCTCGACCACGATCCGTTCCGGTCGCCGCACGTCCATCCGCACGCCCGGCAGGCTCAGGCAGCCCTCTTCCTGCACCGCCGTGCCCCGCGGCCGGCTGAGCACGGGATTGATGAACACGTGCTCCTCCCCCTCGCCCCGCTGGCCGGAGCAGTTGACGACGAACATCCGGTAGGGGAGCGCCACCTGGTTGGCGGCCAGGCCGATGCCCTGCGATTCGTACATGATGTCGAACATCCTGGCGACCGCTTCGCGGACCGCGTCGTCGAGCCGCACGAGCGGCTTGGCGGGCCGGCGGAGCGCTGGATGGGGAAACTCGACGAGCGACAGGGGGCCGATGGCGGCGTCGGTGGCGGTGGGGAGGTCGGGCATGACGGCGCGGGGGAGGGACATGGGGGTCATCGTCATGATATCCCATCCCGTCCTGTGGCCGCGGGTCTGTGACCCGCGGAATGCGTTGACCACACCCGACGGCGATCGAAAACCAGCGGCCAGCCACCCGCTTTCGGCGGGATGAAATCCCGCCGCCACTGTTTCCGGCAGCGATCCAGACTCATACAGTAGACCGCACCATGAGCAGCCCCGGTCCTGCGTCGCCCATCAACTGGTTCACCCCAGCCCTCCTCGTTGCCACGTGTGGCGGGCTGGGACGCTTTCCCGTCGGCCCGGGGACCATCGGGTCGCTGGCGGGCCTGCCCTTGTCGCTGGCCACGGGTACCGCCGCGACGTGGCTGGCGAGCAGGCTCGGCGGCGGCTTCCCGACGACCATCGCCATCGAGGCGGCGCTGATCGGCGCGCTTGTGCTCGCCGGGATCCCCATCTGCACCCGGGCGGCGCGACTGCTCGACGGCAAAGACCCGGGGCCGGTCGTGCTCGACGAGGCCGTCGCGGTGCCGCTCGTGCTGCTCGTCGTGCCGCCGGCTGCCCGGGGGCCGGCCTCGCTCGCGGCGGCCTTCGTGCTGTTTCGGGTCTTCGACATCCTCAAGCCGCCCCCGGTGCGGCAGGTCGAGCGCCTGCCCGAGGGCGTCGGCATCATGGCCGACGACCAGGTGGCCGCGGCGCTGGCGGCCGCCTGCCTGGCGGTGGCCCACTGGCAGCACTGGCTCTGAGCGGCGATGCTGGACGCGTCCCCGGGGCGAGTGGGCACGGCATGCGCATCCTGCTGATCGACCACGGCTGCTGCGACCATCCGCACACGCGGATCCATCGGCTGCGGGCCGGCCTCGAGGCGGCCGGCTGCCGGGCGGCCGTATGCGGCCCTTCGAGCCGGCACGGGCTCGACGAGCAGCCCGCCGGCATGCACGGCATCCATCTGCACGACGTGGCCGCAGCCAACCGGGGCTTCCTGGCCGCGGTTCGTGACGGCTCGCCAGACGCCTTCCTCACGGCGGTGGCGGCGGTCCCCTCGCGGCTCTTGGGCCTGGCCCGCGAGACAGCCCGCCAGGTGATCGCCGAGGCGGCCGACGCGCTCTACCCCGATGCGATCTTCGTGCTCCACGCCGGCATCCTCACCGACCTGGCCGTCGAAACGGGCGCCCCGGTCGTGGTGCACGTGAACCACTCCGATCTTCGCGCCGCCTCGGGCCGGCCGTCGCTGCGACGACTCGTGCGGGCGGCGATCGGATCGAGCGATGGCATCGTCGCCGCCGACGCGGCCGTGACGGAGGGGCTGCGAAGCCAATGGCTCGACGGCGATGCCGACCAGTGCACGCGGTGCGAGACCTGGCCGATCGAGGCCGATGACGCCGCCCGGCGGATCGCCGCCGCCTGTGCCGCGGCCCTGGCCCGCCGGCGCGGGGAGTGACACCCCAGGGCGCAGACTTGCAGTCTGCCCGTGTCGCCGCTCGTCCCGTTCCTTCGCCTATCATCTGGGGCCTCACTTCCGGAGTCACGCCATGCCCACCGCCCCCGCACCCGACCTCGCCCGCGCTCGCCGCACCGTGCTCGACCTGCTCGCCATCCCCGGTGTCTCAGGGGACGAGAAGGCGATCG
>JBJTAA010000405.1:0-3256 GCA_046090525.1 Planctomycetota bacterium | reverse complement strand
GTGGCCCTGGCTCGAGGACGTCGTGGCCTACGAGAACGCCCGCCCCTGCGAGGCGCTGATCGTCGGCGGGCTGGCTGGAGGCGACGACGAGGCGGTGCGGATCGGCGCGGCGTTGCTCCGTTGGCTCGACCGCGTGCAGCGGTCGGAGTGCGATTGGTTTCGGCCGATCGGCTGCCGCGGCTTCTTCCCGCGCGGGGGCGAGCCCGCCGCCTTCGACCAGCAGCCGATCGAGTCGCAGGCGATGCTGTCGGCCGCCCTCGCCGCGCTGCGCGCGACCGGTGACGAGACCTGGCTCGACGCGGCCTGGCGGGCCTTCGACTGGTTCCACGGCCGCAACGACCTCGGCATCCGCGTCTACGACGCCACCACCGGCGGCTGCCGCGACGGGCTGCTCGAGGACCGCGTCAACGAGAACCAGGGGGCCGAGTCGACGCTCGCCCACCTCCAGGCCCTGGTCGACCTGCTCGCGGCGGGCGCCCGACAGGCCGGTGACAAACCCGGAGCGACCGGGGCCGCGGCACGGGGAGCGGTGGCCTCCGGCAGGCTGTCGGCACGATGAGCGGCGCGGCACCGGCGGTCGAGCGGCTGGGCATCCTGCTGCGGCCCAACAACGCCCGGGTGCTCTACCGGCCCTTCGAGCCGCCCAGCCGCGAGCGGGCCATGAAGATCGTGGCCCGGGTGATGGAGCTCTCCGATGCCGAGGTCGAGGCCCTGTTGGCCGCCGTGCTCTCGGAGTTCCACGGCCGGCACCAACGGCTGCAGCAGTTCTTCCTCGACCGCTTCGAAGCCGTGGAGCACCACCTGCTCACGGACCGCCCGCTGGCGGCGTGCCGCCGGCAGCTCATCGGCGGCTACTTCACGCAGGAATACGCGCTCGAGAGCGCCGCCCTCTTCAACCCCTCGATCGTCTGGCACCCCGACCAGGCCGGCGTGCCCGAAGGCTCCCGCCGCTTCATCCTCAGCCTGCGGGCGGTGGGGGAGGGGCATGTGTCGAGCGTCGGCTTTCGGTCGGGCACCGTGAATGCCGACGGCCGGATCGGCATCGATCCTCCCACCGGCTTCGTGACGGCGCCCGCCGTCGTGGCCAGCGCCCTCTACGAGAAGGACCTGTTCCTGCGAAAGCTCGTCGAGCTCGGCGTGGTGGACAACATCGTGGGCGTCGTCTTCAGCGAACTCGACGACCGCTTCACGCTCGGCGACCTGGCCGGGGCGGTGGGGCGGGCCGCCCGCCGCCACCGCACCCGCCGCGGGGAGTGGGAGCCCTACGAGCGGGCCATCATGGCCCTGGCCCGGGCCAACTACGAGATCGAGTGCGACCCCGCCTCCGACATCTCGGAACGGGTGATCTTCCCCTACTCGCCCGCCGAGACCAACGGGATCGAGGACGCCCGGTTCGTGCGGTTCACCGAGGACGACGGCAGCGTGACCTACTGCGCCACCTTCACCGCCTTCGACGGCGCAGTGGTGCTCCCGCAGTTCGTGGAGACCACCGACTTCGTGCGGTTTCGCGTCAGCACGCTCAACGGCCCCGAGATCGCGGGCAAGGGCATGGCCCTCTTCCCCCGGCGCATCCGCGGCTCCTACGCGATGCTCTCCCGCCAGGACGGCGAGAACATCTTCTACATGGAGTCGGACATGCTTCACTTCTGGCACGCGAAGCGGCTGGTGATGAAGCCGACCGCTTCCTGGGAATACGTGCAGATCGGCAACTGCGGGTCGCCCATCGAGACCGAGGCGGGCTGGCTCGTGCTCACCCACGGCGTGGGGCCGATGCGGAAGTACTCGATCGGCGCGGCGCTGCTCGACCTCGACGATCCCTGCCGGGTGATCGGCCGGCTGCGAGAGCCGTTGCTCTCGCCCACCGAGAACGAGCGGGCGGGCTACGTGCCCAACGTGGTCTACTCGTGCGGCGCGGTGGTCCACGCGGGCCGGCTCGTGATCCCCTACTCGATGAGCGACTACGTGACGTCCTTCGCCACGGTGGATCTTGGCGAGTTGCTCGGGGCGCTCAGGGCGGGGCAGTGATGCTGGTGATGACTCAGCGCGCGGGCTCGGGGTCGCCCCTGCCACGTCGCCGGACGCTCGCTCCGGCCATCCTGGCCTGCGCTCGCTCGGAGGAAACGGCGCTTCGCCCTCCGGGCTGCGCTTCGTTTCCTACGCCGGCTCCGTGGCAGGGGCGACCCCTCGCGGGCCGTTTGGTGCGCTCGATGGCACGTTCAACGCCGCACCGTAGCCGCGGGCATCTTGCCCGCGGAATGCGACCGCCGCCTCGACTCGCGTTCGTGATGAGACGCTAGACTGATGTCGCTGTGAGGTTTCGTGACCATGACTGCACCTGAGATCACGCCCGGATCCTGGTGGTGGCTCGATGCCGATGGGCTCGAGCGGCTGATCGCGGCGCTGGCTGCGGCCGGTTACCGCGTGGTCGGGCCGCAGGTGGCCGACGGGGCGGTCGTGATCCGCGACCTGGCTTCGGCCCGACAGTTGCCGACCGGCTGGCTCGACGAGCAGGATGGCGGCAGCTACCGGCTGCGGCACGATCCGGGGGCCGGCACGTTCGACCACGTCGTCGGGCCTCACTCGCTCAAGAACTTTCTGTTTCCGGCCCGGGAGACGATCGCCTCCTTCACCCGTGAGGGAGGCTCCTGGACGCAACAGCCCGTGGTGCACGACGAGCCGCCGCTGGCCGTGATCGGGGTGCGGGCCTGCGACCTCGAGGCCCTCCGCGTCCAGGATCGGGTCTTCATGGGGGGCGCGTATGTCGATCCGGCCTACGCGGCCCGCCGCGAGAAGCTTTTCGTCGTGGCCGTGAACTGCCGCCGGGCGGCCGCCACCTGCTTCTGCCACTCGATGGCCTGCGGGCCCGCCGTCAGCCACTCCTTCGACCTCGCCCTCACCGAGCACGGTGGCGGTGCCGAGCCGACCCGGTTCGCCTGCGAGGTGGGCTCGGCCCGCGGGGCGGAGATCCTCGCGGCGGCCCTTGGCGGGCGCGGGCGACCTCGGCAGGCGTGCAGGCGTCGGAGCCCGTCCCGCAACCGGCCGCCGGGGGACGGTGAAAGCCTCGACTTCGAGTGGCGGCTTCGCTGCCAACTCGTCTCGACTTCCCCCGATCCCCCGGCTCGTCGATCGGCTCGCCAAGGGCCGCCGCGAGGATCTCCGCCCCGCGGGCCGAGCCCACCTCGCAGGCGAATCGGGTCGGCTCGGCACCGCCACCGTGCTCGGTGAGGGCGAGGTCGAAGGAGTGGCTGACGGCGGG
>JBJTAA010000404.1:0-3523 GCA_046090525.1 Planctomycetota bacterium | reverse complement strand
CCATACCAGCCGAGCACGTCGTCGACGTTGTCGCGGATCGCGTGGCCGAGGCCGATGCCGTTGCTCACCGCGAGCACGAGCACGCCGGTGGTGAGCGCGGTGCGCACCGGCTGCCGCAGGATCTGCTCGAGCGCGAGGGTGCCCTCGATGCGGAACCGCGCCGGCACGAGCAGGGCCGCGGCCCGGGCCAGGGGCGGGATGAGCACCGGCGTCGTGGCCACGAAGGCGAGCATCATCGCGATGCCGGCGGGCACCGCGGCGCGGGGCGGCAGCCACTCCGCGAGGACGAAGGCCATGATCACCGCGGCCACCGCCCACAGGCCGACTGCCACGAGGAGAAAGCCGCGCGGCACGCCGCGGGCCGGCGGCGGGGCGGCGTCGAGCCCCTCGAGCGGGTCGACCCGCGTCGCCTCGCGGGCCGGCCACCAGGCGCCGGCCACGGCGATCAGCGTGCCGAGCAGGATCGACACCGGCACGACGGCCGGGTGCACGACGAGCCCGCCCGGCGGCGCCTGCAATGCCCGCGAGATGCCCGCAGAGATCGGCCCGGCCGCCGCGAGCCCGAGCCCGGCGCCCACGATCGCGCCCCCGGCCCCGAGGAGCGCGGCCTCGCGGATCACGAACTGCCGCACCTGCCGGGCGGTCGAGCCGAGCAGCCGCAGGAGCGAGAAGCCGCGCCGCCGCTCGGTGACGTTCATGAGCATCGCGTTGCCCACGAGGAAGAAGGCCATCGCGGCGGTGAGGCCCGTCACGAAGTCGAGCCCCAGGTCGGCCGAGTGGAGCACGTCTTCCGCCATGCTCGACCGCCCCGCCGGCACCGCGGCCATGAGCGCTTCCGGCAGTCGCGCGTTCACGCGGGCGAGCACGTCGGCCCGCACGGCCTGTGGGTCGAGCACGATGCGCACGCGGTCGACGAAGCCGAGTGACCGCGACATGTCGGCGAGCGCGGCGATGTCGACGATCACCCCGGCCCCTTCGGTGAACCAGCGGGTCGAGTCCGCCGTGGCGAGCCCCACCACCTTCAGGCGGCTCACCTTGCGGCGGGCGAAGAACAGCACCTCGTCGCCGATCGCCTTGCCGAGCCCCGCGGCGAGCCCGGCCTCGAGCACCACCTCGTCGGGGCCGACGCACGGGCGTCCGGCCGCGAGCGCGAAGAGCCCGGCGGCGACGAGGGCGTCGGCATCGACGCCGACGGCGATCTCGCGCACCCGCTTCTCGCCGACGCGGAGCAGCGTCGGCCGGTAGAAGAGCGGCACGATCGCCCGCACGCCCCCCACGTCGGCGAGCCGGGGGAGCGATTCGATGTCGAACCTGCCGCCGCCGCGGGCCGAGACGTCGATCGCCGGCACACCCTCGACCGCCGCGGTGAGCCGGCGGTAGCCCGCCCGGGAGGCGTCGGCCGACACCCACGTGGCCACGATGGCCCCCACCGCGACGGCCACGCTCGCGGCCGTGGCCAGCGCCCGGCCGGGCCGAGTGAGCCACTGGCGGAGAAGCAGCCTCCAGAGCCTCATGGGGCAGGGGCTCCGGCGGTGTCGGACGCGACGAGCCCGTCGTGGATTCTGATGGTGCGGGCCGCGCGGGCCGCGATCGCCGGATCGTGGGTGACGAGGATCACGGTCTGCCGCCGCTCGGACACGAGCCGGCCCAGGAGGTCGACGACCCGGGCGGAGTTCGCCGAATCGAGGGCACCCGTCGGCTCGTCGGCCAGCACGATCGCCGGGCCGGTCACGAGCGCCCGGGCGATCGCGCCGCGTTGCTGCTCGCCGCCGGAGAGTTCGTCGGGGCGGTGCGTCGCCCGATGATCCATGCCGACCGCGGCGAGAGCCCGCATCGCCGCCTCGTGGGAGGCGCGATGCGACGCGCCGTCGAGCACCAGCGGGAGCGCCACATTCTCGACGAGCGAAAGCTCGGGCAGCAGGTTGTATCGCTGAAAGACGAAGCCGATCCGCCGCCGCCGGACGACCGCGAGCGCATCGTCGTCGAGGGCCGCGAGGTCCACGCCCTCGAGCATCACGCGGCCCGCGGTCGGCCGCGTGATCCCGCCCAGCATGTGGAGCAGCGTGCTCTTGCCGGAGCCCGACGCCCCCGTAATGGCGACGAATTCACCGGCCTCGATCGACAGGTCGATCCCCCGCACGGCCGGCACGCCGGCGGCTCCGGCATCCCCGGTGGCAAACGTCTTCTCGAGATGCTCGGCTTGCAGGATCGGCACGCGGACGGGCTCCACGGGGCAGGGCGGAAAGTCGAGGCAAAGCCCCTACTGTACCCAGCCTGCGCGGAATCGGGCTGCACCGCCCGGCTGCGGGGCGCGTAGGGCGGAATTCTGAAGCGATTGTGACGCGTATGCCGATGCCGGAGGGGAATCGGAAGAGGCGGGCCCTGCCAGGAAGAACGTTCGTGCACACTGAGCATCACCGCATCCGACGTAGCGCCCTCGCGGCCATGCTCGTCGCCGCTTTTCTGGCCCGCCAGGCCCCTGCCGAGCAGTGGCCACGGCCTCCCGACCAGATGAGGGTCGCCGATCCAGGCACGACCCTCGCCGCGCCGCCCGACAACGCCGCGGTCGGCCTGCCCGTGGACATGCCGGTGGACGTGATCCACGGGCCGAACCCGACGACCTTGCCCGAATTCGTCGATCTCGCGATGCGCAGTCATCCGAAACTGCGGCAGGCACTCGCGGCCGTCGAGGCGGCCCGGGGCAAGGCCGTGCAGGCCCGGCTCTACCCGAATCCCGTGATCGCCGGCTTCACGCCGCAGGCCGCCGGTGAAGACAGCCAGTGGAGCGGAACGGTCGCTCAGGACCTCGTGACGGCAGGCAAGCTGCGGCTCTCGCAGCAGGCAGCGCTGCGCGAGGTGCAGAAGTCGGAATACCAGTTGATCCGTGCGCGGTTCGACGTGCTCAAGGACGTGCGGCAGGGCTTTTATACGCTCCTCGTCGCGCAGCGGCGGGTCGAGATCTACAAGCTCCTGCTCGATATCGCCAAGCGGTCGTACGAGATCGGCCGCCAGCTCGTGGAAGCGGGGGAGGGAACCAAGGCCGACGTGCTCTTCTGGAGCATCGAACGCGACCGCGCCGAAGTACGCCTGCTCAACGCCTCCGTCTACATCGAGACCGGACGCCGGCAGTTGGCGACCGCGATCGGCCTGCCACGCGCCGACATCGGCACGATCGAAGCCGATCTCTTTCAGCGGCTTCCCAACTTCGATCTCAAGGATCTGCAGGAGGCGGTGGTGCGGCTGAACGCCAAACCGCGGGTCGCAGAGGCGGAGGTCGCCCGGGCCCAGTGGGCGCTCGAGCGGGCCGTCGTGCAGCCGATTCCAAACATCAATCTCTTGGGCGGCTACCAGCGCCAGGTGGGCGGTCCGCCGCAGGACCAGGGGCTCGCGCAGGTGATGATGGCCGTCCCCCTCTTCGACCGCAATCAGGGCAACATCCGTGCGGCCCGCGCCGACATCGCCGTCGCCCGGGCCGACCTGCGGACCATCGAGCTCGACCTCGCCACGCAGACCGCCGAAGCGG
>JBJTAA010000403.1:0-6825 GCA_046090525.1 Planctomycetota bacterium | reverse complement strand
GGGCCTCTGTGGAAACGCAGGGGGTGGGTGTTTGGGGGGCCGAGGGGAGCTTGTGGGGGGGGTTCGGGGAAACCCCGGCCCCACGCAAAACGCCGACTCCACTGGCCCGCAACAACCGTGCCGAACAGGATTGGCAGGATGCCCTTCGCGAGCGTCCGGCGAGATGGCACGGGCAACCCCGAGCCGCGTCACCACCAGGCGATGTCCTGGGTGATCCGGTCACGGCGTGACCGGACTCCTGGGGCGCGAGCGGTCACCCGGGCAGGGTGTCGCGGATCGCGGCGAGTTCCTCGCGCGGCTCACGGTCGACGCAGTCGAGTCGGCTCGCACGGGCGTACCAGTAGCGGGCGTTGCCCGGGTCGCCCTCGATCTTGTGGAGCACCGCGTGAACCCAGCAGGCGATCGGGTCGGCTTCGTCGGCCTGCACGAGCTCGTGGGCCTCGTGCCACTCGCCGGCGAGGGCCGCCTCGACCGCCCGCCGCAGCTCGTCGGGCCTCATGGCTGCGCGAGTACGAACGACTCCGGGCCGACGACCTGGTGGCCGGCGGCCGACTCGACGATGTGCCCGTCCCGCGTCGCCGGCAGCTGGGAGATGATCCGCTCCTCGAGGATGACCTCGCCGGGGATGCCGGGCGGCACGGCCGACTCGTACACCACCGGATCGGCCTGCCGCCAGCCGGCGGCCAGCCAGCCGTCCTTGCGGGCCACGAGCTGCTCCAGCGGGAGCGGCCCGGCCGACTTGAGTTCACCCGGCAGTTCGAGCGGCTTGAGCTCGACGACCTCGTCGAACACCTTGTTGAACCGCTTCTGGAGGATGCCCCGCAGCGAGGTCTCCTGCACGGAGAGCTTCTTGCCGCCGCCCGGCACGAAGCCCGGCGGGTAGATCTGCACGTCGCCGTCACGGACGAGCACGATGCGGCCGTCGAGCGTGCCGATCCGGTAGGTGGCCCAGACGTCCATGGCGTCGAACTCCCGATCGCCGGAGGTGTAGCGGCTGCCCCGGACGGTGAGCCGGAGCGTGCCGTCGCCGACCGTCAGCTCGACCGGCTTCCGCTTGGCGAACGTGATCGACCATGGCGGTTGATCGGCCTCGCTCTCGAGCGACTCGGGCATCGTCCGGCCCGCCTTCTTCATCTGCTCCTCGAGCCCCGCCTTCGTGAGCGTGCGGCCCGCGAGCTCCTGCTCGGCGAGGTTGTTGAAGAACGACTGGTGGAGCCGGGCGCCCAGCACGGCGTCGGGATCGAGGGAGGGGGGCTGGCTGAACGCGGCCACCTGGTCGGGCAGCGACTTGCGGGCCGTGACGTGCAGCCGGGAATCGTCGCTGCTGAGGTGGAGCATGTCGGGATACCAGCCGCGGTCCATGAGCCGCTGGCGGAACTTCGTCTGGTAGTCACGCGCGGCCTGGGCGATGGGCTCGGCCGTCTGGGCCTCGAACTGGCTGCGGACGCGGTCTTGGGCCCGCTCCGCCGAGATCGCCTCGGCGCGGGGCCGCATCTCCGCCACCTTGCGGCTGGCGATCTTGCGGATGATCCGCTTGCCGAACCGGCTGCTGACACCGATGCCGGCCGTCTCGGTGTCGACCGACGCCTGGGCCGCGACGGGCAGGGCCGTCACGCCATGCTCGTCGATCAGCACCCGCTTGAAGGCGTTGATCGAGGTCGTGCCGACCGTGTGCACCGTCACGGGCCCCTGCCCGCCACGGGTCCGCGACCGGTTGGTGGCGTCGAGCCGCAGATCGACGACGGCCCGGTCGAGCGAGGGCCGGAAGTCGAGCGTCACGAAGCCGGTCGTGTGGCCGCTGCCCCGCACACGGGTGCCGAGGAGCACGTCGTTGATGGGCGCGGTCTCGTCGACGGCCCGGTTCACGCCGCGGCCGAGAAGCTTCTCGTGCACCTCGAGGTGGAGGTTGGGCCGCCCGACCGCGGTCCGGATTCGCGACACGACGCCGGGAGCCTGGCCCGATTCCTCGAGCCTCGCCAGGATCGGACCGACGGGCTCGAGCGACTCGGGCGTCCCGGCGGCGGCGGCGGCGGCGACGGCCTCGGCGAGCCGTCCGAGGCGGCTGGTGTAGACCTCCTCCGCCTTGGGGTTGCGGGCGGTGCCGACCGCCTCGAGGTAGGCGCCCAGCGCCCTGCGGACGGCCGCGAAGCGGGGCAGCTCCAGGCCGTCGGCACCGGAGTCGAGCCGCCGATAGAGGCGGGCGAGCGTGTCGACATCGGCGGTCTGGGCGGAGGCCGCCTGCTGCTCGAGCGTGGGCCAGTCGAGGTACTTTCTCCAGCCCTCACCGCTCTTGCTGCGGGATAGCCAGCCGTCGAGCGGACCGATCGCCGCACGCAGCCGGCTCGCCGCGGCCGCCAACTGCCCGTCACTCACGGACGTGAACGCGGGCGCCCCACCCACGGGGTCCGTCGCGAGCGACTCGAGGTTTCCGGCCCGGGCGGCCATGCAGCAGCCAACGGTGGCCACCCACAGCACCAGCGTCCCACGCGGGCGGCGGGAGCAGAGAGGACGGGAACCGGTCCGGGAGCACGTCATGGGAAAGCCTGCGGGTCGTAGGGATTGTGACGGCACGTCGAGCCGCAGAGTGTACCCGTCCGGCCACCGCCGGCTCCACCGCAATCGCCGCGGCCGGCCGAACCGGGCCTTTCACCGGCGGAAGCCCGGCTGGGATCAATCCCCGGGGGCCTCCAGCACGTGCTCCGCCGCCGGGAGGACGAAGATCTTCCCGTCGCCCATCCGGCCGGTCCGCGCGACGGCCGTGATCCGGTCCACGACCTCGGCCACCCGGGCGTCCTCGACCCAGAGCTGGATTTCGACCTTGGGCAGGAAGGCGAGCGAATATTCGCTCTCGGCGTACTGGTCGAGGTAGCTCTTCTGCCGGCCGTAGCCCTTCACCTCCCGGACGGTGCAGGCCTCGAGCGGGGCGAGCCGCAGCGCCTCGAGCACCCGCTCGGCCAGGAACGGCTTCACGATGGCGATCACCTCCTTCATGCCCAAGAGCCTACCGCCGCCCGCAGGCCGGCCCCAAAAGCCGCGCTTGGAATGGGCGAAAAGGCCGCGGGGCCCGGGGACGGCAGCGGCACCAAAAAATGACACGGCCCGGGGGTTGCCCCCCGGGCCGTGCTCACTCGTCGATGTCGGGCAACAGGTTCCGTCCGACCTATCGACCCTCAACTCACTTGGTGGCGACCATCCGGCTCACCGGGGCGTCGGTCGAAGCCGAGCAGTCAGGGGCCGCACCGCAGGCCGGCTCCGCACCGCAGGCCGGCTCGCAGCAGCCGTTGCCAGCGTCGCAGCCGGGCTCGCAGCAGCTCGCACCGCAGCAGCTCGCCTTCCGGGCCTTCTTCGCGGCGTGGAGCGCCTTCAGAAGGTCACGGATCGGCGTGCACTTCTTGCGGCAGCGGGTGCCGCAGCAACCAGCCCCAGCGTCGCAGGCCGGCTCGCAGCAGCCAGCACCGGCGTCGCAGGCCGGCTCAGCGCAACCGTTGCCAGCGTCGCAAGCGGGCTCAGCGCAGCCGTTGCCAGCACCGCAGGCGGGCTCGCAGCAGCCGTTGCCGGCGTCGCAGGCGGGCTCGCAGCAGCTATCGCCGCAGCAGCTCCGGTGCTTCCGCTTGCACTTCTCGAACAGGCCCTTCAGGCCACCGAACAGGTCGTGCTTGCGGGCCTTCCGGATGCCGCAGCACCCGGCACCGGCGTCGCAGGCCGGCTCGCAGCAGCCGTTGCCGGCGTCGCAAGCGGGCTCGCAGCAGCCGTTGCCAGCGCCGGCGTCGCAGCCGGGCTCGCAGCAACCAGCACCGGCATCGCAGCCGGGCTCACAGCACGAGGCGCCACCCTTGCAGCCGAGCATCCGATCAAGGAGCTCGAAACCGAAGGACTGGCTACAAACGGTCACGCCGAGGACCAGCGCGCCGAGAAACATCATACGCTTCATCGAGCCACATCTCCTTTGCTTGTGGATCACCGGTGTGTTCGTCCCGCTCGCGACGCCGTCACCCCGAGGTTGTGATCCACGAACTTTTTTGCGACAGGCCTGTCGAGCCATTCCGTGACTCGAAAATCGCAGGTTGCTGCCGCCCCCTGGTTGCCCGACGGGCACGGTGATGCCCCGGGGGACATGGGGGCTATCGGCGGTGCTCGCGAACCGGCTTGAGCATGCTCCAAGGTTTTTTTCAGCGGCCAACAGGGCCTGCGCATCAGCGAAACGCTGCCGTGCGCGCCGCTCGTTCGGGCTCTGCCGCGCGGCTCCCTACCACCCGCACCGGTTGACGGTCAGGGCGCCCCTGACCGTCAAGGTTTGCCAGCGCCGACGGGCGGTTTGGCAAACCGTGCGGGCCGCGCCACGAGCGGTCGGAACGCTTGACAGACCCACCGCGACCGGTAGACTCCGCCTCCGACTCTGGTGGCCGGCCGAAAGCCGCTTGCTTGCGGCGGGCAAACAGGGAACTCCGGTGCGAATCCGGGACGGCCCCGCCGCTGTGACCAGGCGTCGAGGCCGGCTGCTTCGAGCCATTGCGGCCGCCTCCGTGGCCGCGAGAAGGCATGCGGCCGGCTGAGCCTGGGAGTCAGAAGACCTACCAGGTGTCAGGAGCCTGTCGGACCGCGAGGGCGGAATGGCGGGCACGGCCGCTCGAGCGGCCGGTCGCACTCGCACCGAAGGATCCGCTGCTGCAGGCTCCCGCTTTGCCGTTGGTCGCGCGTGCGCCCGCATGCGCGTGCCGCGGGAGAGCGTGTGCCTGCGGGCTGCTCTTGGCATGGACCCGCACCCCCTGCCGCGCCGCGCCGGGATGACGCTCGTCGAGCTGCTCGTCGTCGTGGCGGTGCTCGCCGCGCTCGCCGCCCTGCTGCTCCCCGCCGTCCAGGCGGCCCGCGAGGCGGCCCGACGGACGGCCTGCGGCAACAACCTCCGCGAGATCGGCTGCGGCATCTACGGGCACGAGATGTCGCGGAGGGTTTTTCCGGTCGGCTGCCTCGGCTGCCAGGGCCCCCCCTTCCCGTTGCGGCAGGTCGCCTGGAACGTGTTCGTCCTGCCGTTCGTCGAGCAGTCGGCCGCCGCGGCCGCCTTCGACCCGCGGTTCTCGTACCGCAGCGCCGAGAACCGCGCCGCGGCCGGGGTGATCGTGCCGCTCTTCCTCTGCCCGAGCACCACACGGACCAACCGCACCGGCCCGACCACCGGCGACCGCAACCGCAACGGCCGCTGGGATCAGGGCGACGACCTCGCCTACACCGACTACGGCGGCATGTTCGGCGTCGGCCATCCGGTCGCCCGTCCACGGCCCGAGCACGCCGGCGTGATGCAGTACGAGCTGCCCACGTCCGCCAAACAGATCACCGACGGACTCTCGCACACGGCGCTCGTGGCCGAGTGCACGGGCCGCGACGCCACCTACCAGTCGGAGTGGGCCAATGGCCAGAACATCTTCGACCAGTGGCACACGAGCGGCATCAACCGCAGCCAGAACAACGAGATCTGGAGCGACCACCCCGGCCTCGCCGGCATGGTGTTCTGCGACGGGCACGTGGAGTTCGTGCACGAGTCGATCGAGCAGGCGGTGCTGCTCGCCCTGCTCACGCGGGCGGCCGGTGATCGCCATGAGCACTAGGGGCCGGCGGGCACGGGCCCGCATCACGAGGAGATCATGAAAGGATCGTTGCGATGACCTGGACTGGATTGCGTTCCCTGCTGCTCGTCGCGACGCTCGCGGCCTGCCTCGCCCCACGGGCCCGGGCCAGTCTCGTGCCCGTCGACGACTTTTCCGATCTCGTCCTGTGGGCGGGCAGTGGAACGAACTCGGCCGGCTTCGTGCTGCAGTTCGCCGCGACCGAGAGCCCGACGGCGATCGCCTGGGGATACCGCTGGAACGGCGCGGCGACGATGCAGGCGATGATGGACGCGATCGCCGGCACGACCACGCTGGTCAACGGCGCCCCCGTGCCCCCCGGTCTCGACGCCCGGCTGTCGATCTCGGGGACGCAGTACTCCTTCGGCGTCTTCCTGAGCACGATCGCATACGATCAGATCGGTCTGCCGGCCGGCTGGTCGCAGGTGACCCGCCAGATCGAGAACGACTTCGTGCAGACGGGCACCTATCCCACGCTGTACACGCGGGCCGACGCTGGCGGCGCGTGGCTCGGGGAGGGACAGTCGCAGGTGATGACGTTCACCTATTCCCAGGTGGGCGCAAGCGACATCACGCTCGCGTCCGGCGGCTGGTACGGCTTCGTGCAGTCCAGCGGCCCGGAAACCTTCGCCTTCGCGCAGCCGATGGCGGCCGTGCCCGAGCCCGGCACCTGGGGGCTCGCGGCGGGAGCGGCGGCGGCCACGGCCGCGGCCCGGGCCTGGCGGCGGCGGCGATGAACGGCGGCCCGGCACCGTCGCGCGAGGCCGTGCTCGCCCACAACGCGCGGGCCTGGGACCGGCTGGCGGCCGGCGGTGTGCCGCTCGCGCGCCCGGCGGCCGACGAGGCCTTCGGCGATCCCCGCGGCTGGCTCGGGGGCGGCGGCCCGGACGGCCGTCGTCCCTGGCTGCCGCCGAGCCTCAGCGGTCTCGAGGTGCTCTGCCTCGCGGCGGGCGGCGGGAAGCACGGGCCGCTCTACGCCGCGGCCGGCGCCCGCGTGACCGTGGTCGACCTCTCCGCCCTGATGCTCGACCTCGACCGGCAGGTGGCCCGTGAACGCGGCATCGATCTCGAACTCGTGCAGGGCTCGATCGACGACCTGGGCATGTTCGCGGCGGGCCGGTTCGACCTCGTCGTGCATCCGGTGAGCACCTGCTACGTCGCCGACGTCGAACCCGTGTTTCGGAGCATCGCCCGGGTGACCCGG
>JBJTAA010000402.1:0-2486 GCA_046090525.1 Planctomycetota bacterium | reverse complement strand
CACGTCGTGGCGCCGCACAGGCACGGGCCCTTCATGTGCTCCACCTCGTACTCGAACGTGTCGTAGTCGACCACGAGTTCCTCGCCCGCGGCGATCGGCCGCAGGGCCCGCACTTCGATCTGCTTCACGCCGGTGCGGATGATCACGCCGCAGTTCGGGGCGCACGAGTGGTTGAGCAGCACGGTGACACCGTCGGGCAGGATGTGCACGTCGGTCTCGACCTGCATCGTGTAGCGTGACCGCTTCGGCTGCTGCGGGCCCCAGGTCTTGAGGATGGTCTCACCCTGGGCGATCGCCCGCGCGGCGCAGACGGTGCGGCCGAGTCGGCCATTGCGCACCTCGACCGGCTCGTGGTCCGCCGGCGCGCGGTGCGAAGCGTCGTGGGCCATGATGCCGGCGAGCTCGTCGAACTGCGTGTCGCGGAGACGGGCACCGTAGCGGCTTTCGAGCCACGGCATCGTCTGATGGATCGTATCGGGCTGCAGCAGCACGAGCTCTCCCGCCTGCACGGCGTCGAGCACCAGCGCCGCCGACTGCTCCCAGTTGCCGCCCGACTCGATCATGCATGCCGCGCCCCCCGCCACCGCCTCGGCGATCCCCTGCGAGATCAGCCGCGTGATGTCGCCCGGCTTGCGGCCGCGGATGTAGGCGTCTTCGTAGATCACCACGCGGTCGAACGTGGCGCCGAGGAGGCGGCCCTGGGCGATCAAGTCTTCGTCACGACGGTCACCTGCCGCCGAGTACACGGCCGTGCGACGCTCATGCGGCAGCTTCCGCACGGTGGCGCCGATCTGCTCGAGCGACGGCACGTTGTGGCCGTAGTCGACGACGATCGAAGCCCCCTCGAGATCGAGCAGGTTGAACCGCCCGGGCGAGCCCGTCGTGCCGCACGAGAAGCTCTCGAGGCCCAGCCGCACGAGTTCCAGCGGCACGCGCAGGCACCAGGCGGCGGCGGCGCCGGCGAGAACGTTTTCCACCTGGAAGTCGACGAGCCCCTTGTGGACGAGCGGCACGCGCTCGAGGTGGGCCAGACGCGTCTCACGCGGCCCGTCGCAGAGCACGATCCAGCCGTCGCGCACGGTGGCGGCCCGGCCGCCGGCGGCGAGGTGCTCGGTGAGCACCGGATTCGCCGGGTCGAGGGCGAAGTAGACGATCTGCCCCTTGCACCAGCGCTTCATCGCCACGACGAGGGGATCGGCCGCATTCAGCACGGCCGTGCCCTTGCGGCTCACGGCTGCGACGATCGCCCCTTTCACCCATGCGATCTGCTCGGGGGTGTCGATTTCGCCGATGCCGAGGTGATCGCCCGAAGCGATGTTCGTCACCACGGCGACGTCGCACTGGTCGAAGCCGCAGCCTTCGCGGAGGATGCCGCCGCGGGCCGTCTCCAGCACGGCCGTGGTCACGGAAGGGTTGGCCAGCACGCGGCGGGCACTCGCCGGCCCGCTGCAGTCGCCGGCGTCGATCTCACGATTGCCGATCCACACGCCCTCGGTGCACGTCATGCCCACGGTCGCTCCGCCTGCGGTGGCAAGATGGGCGATCAGCCGCACGACGGTCGTCTTGCCGTTGGTGCCCGTGACGGCGGCGACGGGAATCCGGCCGTCATCGTCGGGCGCGAAGAGGGTGTCGATGATCGCGGCGCCCACGTCGCGGGGCGTGCCGACCGTCGGCTCGAGGTGCATGCGCAGGCCCGGGCCGGCGTTGACCTCGATCACCACGCCGCGTTGCGATTCGAGCGGCTTGGTGATGTCGGCGGTGACGAGATCGATACCCGCCACGTCGAGCCCGACGATGCGGGCCGCCTCGATGGCGCAGGCCGCGACTTCAGGATGCACGAAGTCGGTGACATCCTCGGACGTGCCACCCGTGCTGAGGTTGGCGTTCTGCCGCAGGAGCACCACGCGGCCCGCCTCCGGCACGCTCTCCGGGGTGAGTCCCTGCTCGGCGAGGACGGCGAGCGCCACCCCGTCGATCACCAGCGGGCTGAGCGCCGTGGCGTGGTCGCCGGTGCGGCGCGGATCCTCGTTGACCCGGTCCACGAGCCGGCCGACGGTCGAGGTGCCGTCGCCCGTCACCGTGGGCGGACGGCGCCGGGCGGCCGCCACCACCCTGCCGCCGACTACGAGGACGCGGAAGTCGCCTCCCGAGACGAAGCGTTCGACCACGACCGACGCATCCTGCTCGCGGGCCACGTGCCACGCCTTCTCCACCTCGCCGCGGGTCGAGAGATTGACCGACACGCCGCGACCCTGATTGCCATAACGCGGCTTCACCACCACCGGCGCGCCGATCTCCTCCGCCACGCTCCACGCGTCGGCCGGATCGCTCACGGGCCGGCCCTCCGGCACGGGGATGCCCGCTTCGGCGAGCAGCGTGCGGGTGAGCTCCTTGTCCTGGGCGATCGATTCGGCGACAGCGCCGGTGCGGTCGGTCTCGGCCGCCACGATCCGCCGCTGCTTGGCACCCTGGCCGAGCCGCACGAG
>JBJTAA010000401.1:0-3969 GCA_046090525.1 Planctomycetota bacterium | reverse complement strand
TCGGCCGAGATCTTGCGGAACTCATCCGAGATCGACACCGCATGCCGCGACAGCGACTCTTCGCCCATCAGCGCCGCGAGCAGCCAGGCGCTTCGTACCTTGGGCTGGCCGTGGTCGACCGAGGCCACGAGCCAGGCCTCCTTCGCCAGCTGGCAGACCTCGGGCGAGAGCAGCGGCGGCCGTGAGTTGCCCGTCTTGAGCCGGTCGATCGCCTTGGCGAGGTCGGCGAGCACCTTGGCGGAGTCGACGCTGAAGTGTCGGAACAGCAGGGCGAGGTCATTGCCCGGCTGCTCGAGCAGCTTCACGAGCCAGTGCTCGATCTCGACGTTGTAGTTGGTGCGGGAAAGACACAGGCCCGCGGCCCCCTCGAGCGCCCGCTGGCACTGGGGATTGAGCTTGCCGATCAGGTTCTTGAGGTCGAGGCCTGCCATCGCGGTTCCTTGCGGAGCTATGGGGGAGGTTATACCGGCGTAGAGGGGTCGACGAAAGTGAGGGGCAAATGAGCCCCGTGAGGGCCGGCCGACCGTCAGACCTCCACCCGAAAGAAGGCGTCATCGGCGTCCCGAACACGCCGCGCGCTCACAAGCCATGTCGTCCAGCCCAGCCGGCTTCCCTGCTGGCCTCCCAGTTGGGTCTGCGGCACCTCCCCGGCCAGGAGTACCGGGCGGATGGCGGCCTCGAGCGCGGGCCCGACGTGGAATGTCAGCAGGTCCGAGAGGGCCTCGAGCCGGCCCGAGCCCGGGAGCCAACTGCAGAAATCGGCGTAGGAGAGCGGGCCGAGCCGCACGCAATAGGCCGATTCGATCGACCACACCCGCCGGCCGGCCAGCGCATCGATCCCCAGGGTGGCGTTCCCGCCGCCGAGTTGCGTCTGGTCGCCAGGCTCGAGGTCGAGCCAGCGACCGACGAACTGCTCGACCTGCGACTCAACGCCCCAGGCGTCGGCGACCACTTGCTCGATCGCGAGCGCGCAGGCGGGCTGGCGGGACAGGGCCCCGGCGTAACGCAACACCAGGGTTTCTTCCAGGCGCAACCGGCCGGCCAGCGTCCTGCCACCGAGACCGACCAGGCAGGCCAGCACGGCCGCCGTCGCATCCCGGGGCTGCGGACCATCGTCCCAACTCACGCCCTGGCCGCGGCTGGCCAGTCGCGACCGCTGCACGGCAACGCGATACTTCCCCCATGCCCGGACCAAAAGCGAGGTCGCCCGGTGCATGAACAGGTCGAGGAAATCCCGCAGCCCGCGGTCCCGAAACCGCCGCAGCCGCTCGATCACGAGCGTGGTGTAGTGCTGCGGCAGCACGCCCGCGGGTCCGACCAGGCCGAACGAGGCGACCTCGAGGCTGTGCTGTGACTCCGTCGGTCGAGCCGCCACGATGGCAGCGTTGGGAAACCCGAAGGTCAACGCCGTCCCGAACCTGACCGGGTCTGCCGTGCCGGCCGCAGCGTCTTGGCCGCCCACCTCGGGCGGCAGGTCGAGGCCCTGGGCCCGGGCTGCGCGGACGGCGGCATCCTCGACCACCCGCACGGCCTCGAAGAGTTCAAAGCTGCCGGGCGACTGGACGAGCCGGTCGATCAGACGAGCACCCGGTTGCCCGCTCTCGGCGGCCATCTCCATTCCTCCTTTCTGCTCGCCCGCTGGCGCGAGCCGGCGACGAGCCGGGTGAACGAGTTGAGCGAAACCCAGGCCCCAAGAAACCGCTCCAGTACGCTGGCGAACAGGTAGCCGGCGCCGTCGGCGAAGTTGTCGTCGTCGAGCTCCACCCGCACCTCGATCCCGCGGCAGACGCCGCCGTCGGCCCCGGGCACCCGGGCGGCGACACGGCGGCCCGTGACGCCCACCACGCCGTCGATCCACCGCGACCTCTGCTCGAGATCGTCAAGGTCGTCGAGGAGATAGAGACGGAGGATTTCCCGGAGCGATTCCCCCGCCTTGCCGTCGCCGGCATCGACGAGCGAGAGGTGATTGAGCGTCAAGTGGGAGATGAGCCGCCAGGCGGCGCCGCGGCCGGGGGAGGGTCGGAGCGTGCGCGTGGGGCGGGTCAGGCACGAGATCCTGCCGACCGGCCCCTGGCCGTCGCGGAGGTGCAGCCGCGGCCGCCCCAGCGCGAAGGGCAGCCGCCCCGGGAGATTGCGATTGCCGCACCAGCCTTCCATCACGAGCGTCAGATCGCCGAGCGACTCGAGACCGCCGTCATCGGCCACCAGTGAGAGCCAGATGTCGCCCGCCGTGTCGGACGTGCCGTCGGGCCGCAACTCGCGGCGGGGGCGGCGGGCGGCGATCCACCACACCGGCGACTCGCCGCCGGTTCGGGCCGCCCCGCGGTGGACGCCGAAGAAGGGCTCGATCTCGAACGACTCGCCACCGGGCCGCACGCCGCGAACGCCCGTCAGGGCGTGGATCTCCAGTGCCGTCGGCCGGCGGGCGTCGGGCACGATGCAGGTTTCCGTGGCCTGGCCCTCCAGCCGCACCGGATCGAGCCGTTGCAGGAACCGGTTGACAACCGGCGTGCAGCCCAGCCGGATCGTCTCGGCCGACACCGCCCGCTCGAGTTCGCGGCTGCCCGCCTCGAGCAGGATCGCGATCTCCAGCCGGCGGCCGCAGTCGGCCGTGGCCGCGGTGGCGATGCCGGCCAGGTCGATGAACAGGAACTTCTGCGGAAAGGCGAAGAATTCCGAGAGCAGCCGATAGCCGGGAAACGAGCGGGGATCGGTGTCGAGGGCCGCTTCCGACCGCTCGAATCCCGCCGGCCGCAGGCTCGCGGCCGGCAACTGGGTGGCCCCTCCGCCGCCGATGCCATTCCAGACGACCACGCCCGTCGCCCGGGTCAGGAGCAGTTCGTAGAGCTCGTACGCGACGCGGCCGGAGGCATCGTGGAGGTGGAGCCGCAGGTTGTCGAGCGGAAGCTGGGCGATCGACACCGCCTCGGAGAGGGTCTCGATCGTGAGCTGCAGGACCGTTGCAGTGCCGGCGGGAGGCACGAGCGGCAGCCGGAAGGGCGGGCCGGCGAGCCGTGCGGCGGCGATCCGCACGGGCAGGAGATTCACGTCGAAACAGGTCCGAAACAGACAGGCCTCGTCCTCGACGGGCTCGGTCTCGACGAAGGTGCCGCGGGGCACGCGGTGTGCCTCGGTGACGGCGGCCTGCTTTGGGTCGAAGGCCAGCTCCACGACGGCCATCGAGGGCACCGGGCGGAGGTAGTGCGGATAGAGCAGGCCCAGAAGGGCGTCGGTGAGTTCCGGGAAGTCGTCATCCAGTCGACGATGGATCCGTGCGGCGAGAAACGAAAAGGCCTGCACGAGCCGTTCGACGTGGGGATCCTGGGAGTCGTCGCGGCCCAGGGCCAGCCGGCCGGCGATCTTGGGGTGTCGTTCGGCAAACTCCGCCGCCAGCCCCCGCATGATCGCCAACTCGCGGTCGTAGTAGGGCAACAGTTCGTCGCTCATCCCGCCGACTCCACGAGGATCGCGTTCGTGGCGGCGTCGACCGCGGAACGAATCTGGATCGCCTCTCGCAAAGGCTCGGCGACAAGCAGGGCCTCGATCGCGAACCGCAGCCGGCGGTCAAGCGGCCGCTCCTGGCCCGGCTCGACGAGGGCGGTGACGGTCACGTTCCGCAGTCTGGGCTCAAACCGGCGAATGCAGTCCTCGATCAGCCGGCAGAGCCTTTGAATGTCGTGAGTTTCCCGGATCTCCAGGCTCTGGAGGTCGGGCAGCCCATAGTTGGCGAGCGACGCGGGTAGCTCCGCGAGGCCTTCGGGCAGGTCGGCGAGGGGCCGCCGGGCATTGAGCAAGTCCTCGAGATCCCGGCGGAGGCTCCGCTTGAGCTCCCGCACCACCTGCCCTTCCCGCCAGGGGGCCTCCGTCGTGGTCTCGGGCTCGTCGTCGAGCAGCCGGTCCAGCAGGCCGGGGACGACGCGACGTTCGGATGACGGGCCTGCCATGATTGGTTCTGTCTGCTGAGCTGCT
>JBJTAA010000400.1:0-2702 GCA_046090525.1 Planctomycetota bacterium | reverse complement strand
GAGGTGCTCGACGAGCGCGAGGCCCAGGCCGCGAGAGCCGCCGGAGATCAAAGAGACAGGGGGGCGGGGCACGGGGTTAGGGGGCGGATTCGGCGGGCAAGATGCCCGCCGCTACTTGGGCGCTATCTAGCGGCAGCGATGGGGAGTGAAGGGCGGATTCGGCGGGTAGGATGGCCGCCGCTACTTTTTACCGCGTGCGGCGGGGGGTTTTGCCGGCTGGGGTCGTGGCGATCTGCTTCACGATGTCGAGGATCCGCGGCACGCTGTGGGGCTCGAGGGCCTCGCGACAGGCGGTGAGCACGGCGGCGCGGATGCTTTCAGGGGTCGATTTTTCGGGCAGCGGGTCAGCCAGCACGATCTCGCCGGCGACGAGCTCACCGGTGACGGCGCTCGGCAGGCCGTAGACGCGGGCTTCCACGATGCCGGGCACGCCGCGGATCACTTCCTCGACTCGCTTGGGAAACACCTTCGCGCCCCCCACCACGATCACGTCGCTGCGGCGGCCCGTGAACTCGTAGCGGTCGCCCCGCCGCTCGACGAGGTCGCCTGTGCCTATCTCGGCCGTGTCGCGGGAGAGCCGCACGAGGAGTTCGCCGTCGCGACGCAGCGACAGCCGCGCGCCCCCCGGCAACGCCTTGCCGAGCCACGCGGCCGGAAAGCCGGGGCGGCCGTCGGCCACGCGATACACCTCGCCAAGCTCCGTCGTGGCATACACCTGCGTGATCTTCGCCTTCGGAAACGTCTTCTTGGCATGCTCGAGCAGCGCCGCATCGGCAGCCTCGCCGCCGAGCGTGATCCGGTCGAGGGTGGCTTTTTGCAGGAGGGCCTGATCGGCCGAGGTGAGCAGGCGGCGCAGGAGCGTGGGCGTGGCCGGGAGGATCGAGACCTGTTCGGCGGCGAGCGCCTTGGCCACCACGTCGGGATCGCGGGAGGCGGGCACCACGAGCCGGCCGCCCGTGAGCAGAGCCTGCAGCCACACCTGGATTCCGGCCCAGCGGGTGGCGTCGTAGACCAAGAGCCAGCCGAGGCCGTGCCAGTGTTCCGCGAGCCGGGCCGCGGCCAGGAGCGAATCCCAGGAATGATCGACGAGCTTGGGCGGGCCGCTCGTGCCCGAGGTGGCCACGATGACCTGCGGCGGGACGGTCTCAAACTCGAGCCGCTGCCGGCCCCCGGCGGGGGCGGCGGGCAGGGAGAGCGAGTCGTCGATCTCCACCCAGTCGCGGAGTTCGCCGACCAGATCGCGGGAATCTTCGGCGAGGAACGCCACGGGCACGTGCTGCCGCCCGCAGGCCGCCGCGATCACGACCAGGCTCTCCACGCGGGCGGCGCGGGCCACGATGCCAACCGGCCGGGCGGCATCGAGGCTCGCCTCCAGCTTGGCGATCGCTTCGGCGAGCGTCCGGTAGTCGATCGCGCGGCGGGCGTCGCTGCCGGCTTGGGCCACGATCGCGAGGGTTTCGGGAGCCTGGCGGGCGATCTGGCCGATGGCCGAGGCCAGGCGGTCTTCCGCGGGAGCGTCGAGCAGGGCAGGAGTCGCAGGAGCGGTGGGCATGATGGTTGGGTTGGGAGGGGGCACCCTCACCCCGGCCCTCTCCCGAAGGGAGAGGGAGAGGAGAGGGCGGTTTCGTAGATCGAGATCAGGTCGGCAACGGTGCGGACGGTGCGGCTCGTGGCGGCCGAACGAAATGGATCGATGCCCAGCGAACGCTCGAGCAGCACGATCGTCTGGGCGAGGTCGAGCGAGTCGAGGCCGAGGTCGGCGGCGAGGAGCATGGCGGGGGCCACGGGCTTCGTGTTGCGACCGGTGTCGCGGAGCACGGCCTCGATCGCCGTCGCGACGCTGGCAGCCACATCGGGCTTCAAGGACAAAACTCCTGCATCGTGGCCGCACCCGGCGCCGCCACGCCGCGGCCCGTGATCGCCTGCCAGAGTATTTGAACGATCGTCACCAGGACGATCCATAAATCGGCGAACATGGCACCCGGCCGGCTCAGCCTTTCGACATATTCAGCATCGTATTCGAGCCTTTCCGGCCAAGCGACGGCGTTTCGGCCGTGGATCTGGGCCCAGCCGGTGAGCCCCGGCCGCACGGCCAGCCGCGTGGCCTGCCGGGCATCGTAGCGTTCGACATACCGCATGGGCAGCGGCCGCGGGCCCACGAGGCTCATGTCGCCTGAGAGCACGCTGAACAGTTGGGGCAGTTCGTCGAGGCTCGTCTGCCGCAGGAACCGGCCGAAGGCCCCGAGCCGCTCGGCGTCGGGGAGGAGCTGGCCGTCGGGACCGGTGGCGTGGGTCATCGAGCGAAACTTGGCGATCTGGATGGCGCGGCCTCCGAGGCCGGCCCGCTCGTCGCGAAAGAGAGCGGGAGCGCCGAGGACCAGTCGCACGGCGAGCCACGTGAGGAGCATCACCGGAGCGAGCAGGATGAGGAGCAGCGTCGCGAACGCGATGTCGAGCGGTCGCTTCACGAACCGGGCGTAGAGGGATCGCGGGGGCAAATCAACGTGGCGGCGGGACTATGTCCTGCCGAGTACGGGATCGGGGCGCAAGGAGAAGCGGGCGTTGTTGGAGTGGATGGCGGATTCCACGGGTTGGAAACCCGTGGCCACTTTTTGGGGGAGTGGCTGAAACGGCGTTGTTGGAGTGGACGGCGGATTCCACGGGTTGGAAACCCGTGGCCACTTGAAGGGGGCAGCACGGGC
>JBJTAA010000399.1:0-12057 GCA_046090525.1 Planctomycetota bacterium | reverse complement strand
ACGCGGATTCGGGGCCGGCGGTGATCCTCTCCGCGCCTCCGGCGATCGCTACGACAGGCCCACGGACTTTTGGTGCGCCTCCCGGTGGCCGCGTATCGCCTGCGGCTTGTGCGAGTCTCACCGACCAGCCCCGCCGAAAGCATCTCGGGCTGCTGCCCCGGGAGCCCGGTCACGCCGTGACCGGATCACGCACGGCGTCGCATCGGGCACCGCGGATTCGGGGCCGGCGGTGATCCTCTCGGCGCCTCCGGTGATCGCTACGACAAGCCCAGGGACTTTTGGTGCGCCTCCCGGTGGCCGCGTATCGCCTGCGGCTTGTGCGAGTCTCACCGACCAACCCCGCCGTGAGCATCGCAGCCTGTTGGTCACGCTCAGGAGTCCGGTCACGCCGTGACCGGATCACGCCGGACGCCCCGCCGACATTGACCCGGTTCCGGCGGAACCGGGCTCCTGGGGTCATCCGCTTCCCGCGGGCCGCATCCGTGAGCGACCTGAAAACCTGCGGGCTTCGCGGTACATTAGGCGGCCTTTCATCCCCCGCTCGTTCCCCGTCGGCAGACACGCCATGCGCCCCATCTCGAAGCTCCTCGTCGCCAACCGCAGCGAGATCGCCATCCGCGTCTTCCGCTCGGCCCACGAGCTCGGCATCCGCACCGTGGCGATCTACGCCCACGAGGACCGCTTCGCCCTCCACCGCTTCAAGGCCGACGAGGCCTACGTGGTGGGCCGGCCCGGCGAGCCGATCCGCTCCTACCTCGACATCCCGGGCATCGTGGCCCTCGCCAAGGACCGGGGCGTGGACGCCATCCACCCCGGCTACGGCTTCCTCTCGGAGAACCCCGAGTTCGCGGCGGCCTGTGCGGCGGCGGGCATCACGTTCGTCGGCCCCCGCGTCGAACTGCTCAAGACGCTCGGCGACAAGACCGCGGCCCGCGAACTGGCGGCCCGGGCGGGCGTGCCGATCCTGGCCGGCAGCGCCCAGCCGCTCTCCAGCCTCGCCGATGCCAAGAAAATCGCCCGCGACCTCGGCTACCCGGTGATCCTGAAGGCGGCGCACGGCGGCGGCGGCCGCGGCATGCGGGTGGTCCGCGGCGAGGAGGAGCTCGCCGTGGCGCTCGAGAGCGCCCAGCGGGAGAGCAAGACGGCCTTCGGGTCGGCGAGCGTGTTCGTGGAGAAGTTCATCCAGCGGGCCCGCCACATCGAGGTGCAGCTGCTCGGCGACCTGCACGGCAACCTCGTCCACCTCTTCGAGCGCGACTGCTCCGTGCAGCGGCGGCACCAGAAGGTGGTCGAGGTGGCCCCCGCCCCGAACCTCGACCCCAAGCTGCGGCAGGCGATCTGCGACGCGGCCCTGGCCATCGGCCGCACCGCCCGCTACGAGAACGCCGGCACGGTCGAGTTCCTGGTCGACGCCGACACCTGCCGCTTCTACTTCATCGAGGTCAATCCCCGGATCCAGGTGGAGCACACCGTCACCGAGGAGATCACCGGGATCGACATCGTCCGCCGGCAGATCCGGGTGGCCGAGGGCTGGCGGCTCTCCGACCCGCAGATCGGCCTCGGCGACCAGGCGGCCATCCGCTCGATGGGCACGGCCGTGCAGTGCCGCGTGACCACCGAAGACCCGGAGAACCGCTTCCTCCCCGACTACGGCCGGATCACTGCCTACCGCTCCGCCAGCGGCATGGGCATCCGGCTCGACGCCGGCAGCGCCTTCTCGGGCGCCGTGGTCACGCCCTACTTCGACTCGCTGCTGGTGAAGGTGACCGCCCGCGGCCTGACCCTCGAGGAGGCGGCCAGCCACGTGGAGCGCTGCCTGCAGGAGTTCCGCGTCCGCGGCGTGAAGACCAACATCCCGTTCCTCGTGAACCTCGTCACCCATCCCGAGTTCCTCGCCGGCAGGTGCACCACGCGGTTCATCGACGAGACGCCGGCGCTGTTCGACTTCCCCGTGCGGCGTGACCGGGCCACGAAGCTGCTCGAGTATCTCGGCGACGTGATCGTCAACGGCAACGCGCTCGTGAAGGGCCGCCCCGCCGCCGTCCGCCGCGAGCCCGCCCCGATCCCGGCGCACGACGCCCTCGCCCCGCCGCCCGCCGGCAGCCGCGACCGCCTCAAGGAGCTCGGGCCCGAGAAGTTCGCCACCTGGGTCCGCGAGCACAAGGGGCTGCTCGTCACCGACACGACCATGCGGGACGCCCACCAGTCGCTGCTCGCCACCCGGATGCGCAGCTACGACATGCTCGCCGTGGCCGACGCCTACGCCCGGCTCGGGGCGGGGCTGTTCTCGCTCGAGATGTGGGGCGGGGCCACCTTCGACACCGCGATGCGGTTTTTGAAGGAGTGCCCGTGGGACCGCCTCCTACAGCTGCGGGAGCGGATTCCCAACGTCCTCTTCCAGATGCTCCTGCGGGCGAGCAACGCCGTCGGCTACACCAACTACCCCGACAACGTGGTGCAGGAGTTCGTCAAGGAGTCGGCGGCCGCCGGCATCGACGTGTTCCGCGTGTTCGACCCGCTCAACTGGGTGCCCAACATGCGGGTGGCGATGGATGCCGTGCGCGAGAGCGGCGCGATCTGCGAGGCGGCGATCTGCTACACGGGCGACGTCCTCGACCCGGCCCGCCCGAAGTATTCGCTCGCCTACTACGTCGACCTGGCCAAGCAGCTGGAGAAGCTCGGGGCCCACATGCTCGCCATCAAGGACATGGCCGGCCTGTGCAAGCCGTTCGCCGCCGGCAAGCTGGTCGCGGCCCTGCGGGACGAGGTCGGCATCCCGATCCACTTCCACACCCACGACACCGCGGGCTCCCAGCTGGCCACGCTCCTGGAGGCGGCCCGGCACGGCGCGAGCGTGGTCGACGCGGCCTTCGCCCCGTTCGCCGGCCTCACGAGCCAGCCGAACCTCAACGCCCTCGTCGACGCCCTGCGCCACACGCCGCTCGACACCCGCCTGGAGACGGACGACCTCCGGCACATCGCCCACTACTGGGCGGCCGTCCGCGACCACTACACCGCCTTCGAGTGCGGCATGAAGGCCCCGGATGCCGACCTCTACCTCCACGAGATGCCGGGCGGCCAGTTCACGAACCTGCTCGAGCAGGCGAAGGCCCTGGGCCTCGGCGACCGGTGGGAGGAGGTCTGTCGGGCCTATGCCGACGTCAACCGGGTGCTCGGCGACATCGTCAAGGTGACGCCCACGAGCAAGGCGGTGGGCGACCTCGCGCTGTTGCTCGTGACCAACGGCCTCTCCGCCGACGACCTCGCGGACGACACGCGGGAGATCGCCTTCCCCGAGTCGGCGATCGACCTGCTCGCCGGCCGGATGGGCCAGCCGCCGGGCGGCTTCCCGCCGGCGGTGGTGAAGCGGGTCGTGAAGAACGGCCAGCTGGTGACCGGCCGGCCGGGTGAGTCGCTGCCGCCGGCCGACTTCGCCGCGGCCGCCAAGACCGTGGGCGAGCAGCTCGGCCGCACGGCATCGCCGCGGGAGGTGCTCTCCTGGCTCCTCTACCCGCGCGTGTTCCAGGACTTCGCCCGCCATCGCAACGGCTACGGCGACGTGAGCGTGCTCCCCACGCCGGCGTTCCTGGAGGGGATGGCGCCCGGCGAGGAGCTCGCGGTCGAGATCGAGCCTGGCAAGACGCTGGTGATCCGCCTGCTGACGGTGGGCGAGCCCCATGCCGACGGCACGCGGACCGTGTTCTTCGAGCTCAACGGCCAGCCCCGCAGCGTCTCGATCGCCGATCGCTCCCTCGATGCCAAGGTGCAGAAGCGGCCCAAGGCGACGCCGGGCGACGCCCGCGAGGTGGCCGCGCCGATGCCGGGCCTAATCGTGACGGTGGCCGTGCGGGCGGGCGACAAGGTGACGAAGGGACAGAAGCTGCTGAGCCTCGAGGCGATGAAGATGGAGACCACGATCTACGCCGAGCGTGACGGCACGCTCGCGGAGGTGCTCGTGACCCCCGGCACGCCGGTCGAGGCTGGCGAACTGATCGCACGCTATGCCGACGCGTAGCGGCGTGCATCTTGGCCGCCGAAGACGGCCGCGGCTGGATCGCGGCCACTCAGGAGCCCGGTTCCGCCCCCAGGAGCCCGGTTCCGCCGGAACCGGGTCAGCGTTGCCGGAGCATCGAGCCCGACCGGTCACGGCGTGCCCCCAGGAGCCCGGTTCCGCCGGAACCGGGTCAGGGTTGGGGCAACGTCGGGCGTGATCCGGTCACGGCGTGACCGGACTCCTGGACCGGCAGGCCGAGATGCTTTCGGCGGGGTCGGTCGGCGAGACTCGCACAAGCCGCAGGCGATACGCGGCCACCGTGAGGCGCACCATCGTCCCTGGGCCTGTCGTAGCGATCACCGGAGGCGCGGAGAGGATCACTGCCGGACCCGAATCCGTGGCGCGATCCGCGACGTCGAGGCTGATCCGTTCACGGCGTGACCGGACTCCCGAGCCGCTCGTCGGCGTAGCTCGGCCGCAGGTACTCGGGCAGGAGTGACTCCGGGGTGTCGACGACCCCCGCCCTGGCCCTGGCGATGCCGAGCTCGGCCGCGGTCGCCGCCGACGGAAACCATGCGTCCGCCGGGGGCACGTGATGCCCGGCGGCGCCCAGGCGCTCGGCGAGCGTCTCGAGCGCGGGGCCGGCCGTCCGCGAGCCCGGCGCGAGCGTGGCGATCCACCGCTCGGCCGGCAGCAGTTCACCGGCCGAGATCCGCCATCCGCCGGCTGCCATCGGCATGGCGGTGGCGGCGAACACGTCACCCCGGCCGGCATCGAAGGCCAGGGCCAGGGGCTCGTCGTGCCAGCCGGCGGTCGTCGCAGCGCGGGTGGCCACCACCTCGAAGGCCGAAATGCCGACGAGCCGGGCCCCGCCGGCCCAGGCGATCCCCTTGGCCGTGGCGACCCCCACCCGCAGCCCCGTGAACGAGCCGGGGCCGCGCACCACGGCCACGAGGTCCGCGTCGGCGGGCGTCCAGCCGAGGTCGGCCGCCGCTGCCGTGATCGCCGCGGCCAGGAGCCGCGCGTGCTCGCCGGCCGCCCCCAAGGGCCGCTCCGTCCGGGCGGCGCCGTCGCAGGCGGCGACGCTGCCGGCGGCATGGCTCGTGTCGATGGCGATCGTTCGCATGGCGGCGTGGGGCCGAAGGATTCTTGACCGGCCTGCCCGCCGGCCGTAGCCTCCGCCCCTTATAGTAGAAGAGCCCGCGGGCGTCGCGTGCGGGCCGAGGAGGATCGCCCCGGAGGGGCCGGAACCGAGTGAAACGGGCCATCATCAGCGACGTTCACGGCAACCTCGAAGCCCTCGAGGCCGTGCTCGAGGACATCGACCGGCAGGCGGTCGACGTGATCTTCTGCCTGGGCGACGTGGTCGGCTACGGGCCGAACCCGTGCGAGTGCGCGAGGCTCGTGCAGGAGCGGTGCGGCGTGGTGATCCTCGGCAACCACGACCAGGGCGCGCTGTTCGACCCCGACGGCTTCAACTCCGGCGCGGAACGGGCGATCCGCTGGACCCGCAACCAGATCGAACTGCACGACCGGCTGCCCAGGAACGCGGCCAACCAGATCAGCGACTTCCTCGGCGAGCTGTCGCGGAACCACATCGAGGGCGACCTGATGTTCGTGCACGGCTCGGCCCGACGGCCGCTCGACGAATACGTGTTTCCGGAGGATGCCCACAACCCGCTCAAGATGGAGCACATCTTCGCGCTGGTGCCCCGCTACTGCTTCCAGGGGCACACCCACATTCCCGGCCTGTTCACGACTGCGCCGGAGTTTCTCGAGCCGAACGTGCCGCGGGGCGAGACGGAGGTGGTCATGGACCTCCCGGCCGGCAAGGCGATGGTGAACGTCGGGTCGGTGGGCCAGCCGCGGGACGAGGACCCGCGGAGCTGCTACGTGATCCTCGAGGATGACAAGCGGGTGCGGTTCAGGCGGATCGCCTACCCGTTCGAGACGACGCGGAGCAAGATCCACGCGATCGCCGACCTCGACAACTTTCTCGGCGACCGCCTCGCCCAGGGCAGGTAGGAGCGGTCGCGGCCGGTATACTCCGGTGGCCATCCGCCCGCCGCCGGCGGGTCCCCCGAGCCCGCCCCCCTCCCCGGAATCTCGTCGTGGAACGTCGCTACGTCCTGTTCTTCGCCATCGCGCTGGCGATCGTGATCACCAGCCAGATGCTGCAGGCGTGGCTCTATCCGCCGCCACCGCCGCCGGCCCGGCCCGCCGACGTGGCCGCGACGGGTGAGCAGGAGGCCGTGGCCGACGCCGAGCCCGCCGCCGCGGAAGCCGCCGACAGCGGGACGGACGAGGCGGAAACCCGGGCCGCGCCCGCGCCCCGGCGCCGATTCACGCTCGGCTCGCTCGATCCGGCCGACCCCGCGCAGCTGCTCGTCACGCTCACCAGTCGCGGCGCCGCCGTCGAGCGGATCGAACTGGCCGACGAGCGCTTTCACGACCAGGACGACCGTTCGGGGTATCTCGGCCACCTGGCCGTCGAGCATGTCGCCGACGGCTGTCGCATCGGCGCGGTGGGCCCGGCGACGCCGGCCGGTCAGGCCGGCCTTCGGCCCGGCGACGTGATCGTGAACGTGGCGGGCGAAGCCACGGCCGATCCGGCGGCGCTCGCCGCCGTGCTCGCGGGCACGCGTCCCGAGCAGCGGGTGACGGTCGGCTTCCGCCGGGACGGCACCGCCCAGGAGTGCGAGGTCACGCTCGGTCGGCGGCCGCTGGAGGTGGTGCGGCCGGAGTTCCGCGGCGAACCCGTGGCCGACGTCGAGGTGATGCCGCACGACCCGCTCTCGTTCCTGCTCTCGCTCGAAGGCCGCGACGGCCGTCGGCGGCGGGAGCCGCTCGCCGAAATCACCGGCCAGGATCTCGCCCGCGTCGACTGGGAGGGAGTCGCGACGGCCGACGGCAGGGGCGTGCGGTTCACCCGCACGCTGCCGGGCGGACTGCGGATCGCCAAGGAGTATCGGCTCGCCCCGGCCGGGAACGGCCCCGGCTACGCCCTCGATCTCGTCCTCGAACTCGAGGCGGCGGACAAGCCGACCACGGTCAGTTACGCCCTCGACGGCCCGACCGGCTTGCCCACCGAGGGCTGGTGGTACACGCAGCGGGTCTGGCACGAGTTCTGGAGCAACCTGGCCGTCCGCGACGTGGCCATGCGGTTCGTGGGCGGCCAGAGCACGCTCGTCAGCGGCCTGAAGACGCTCGACGGGACGCTCGAGCGGCCCGCCACCACCGTCAACGCCGGCACGGCCCTCTCCTTCGCCGGCGTCGACGCGCTCTACTTCGCCTCGGCGCTGATTCCCGCCGGCGACGGCGACGCGGCGCCGGCGCTCGCGGAAGTGAGGCCGATCGTGGTGGGCGAGCCGCCGTCGCAGACCCGCAAGCGGCTCGTGAACGTGACGCCGCGGATCATCTCCGAGGATCTCGACCTCGAGCCGGGCCGGCCCATCCAGCACCGCTACACCATCTTCGCCGGGCCCAAGCAGCCGGAGTTGCTGCGGCAGTTCGGCGCCCCCAAGGCCGGCATGGACGACCTCGTCTACTACGGCTGGTTCGGCTGGGTGGCCAGGCCGATGATCGCCTTGCTGCACGGCCTGCACGCGGTCGTCCGCAACTACGGCATCGCGATCATCCTGCTCACGGTGCTCGTCCGCGGCGCGATGTTTCCGATCAGCCGACGCCAGGCGCTCTCCTCGCAGAAGATGCAGGCGCTCCAGCCGGAGATGAAGGCGATCAACGAGCGCTACAAGAACGACCCCCAGAAGCGGACCGTCGCCACCCAGGAGTTGTGGAGGAAGCACGGCGTCAACCCGGCCGCCGGCTGCCTGCCGGTGTTCATCCAGATCCCGATCTTCATGGGGCTCTACCGCGCCCTGGCTACCGACGTCTCGCTCCGCGAGGCGCCGCTGTTTTCCTCGGCGATCCGCTGGTGCTCGAACCTGGCGGCGCCCGACATGTTCTGGAACTGGTCGCAGGTGCTGCCGCAGTTCTTCTCGGCCCCCGAGGGCTGGCTGGGCCCGTACCTGAACCTCCTGCCGCTGGCGACGATCGGGCTGTTCCTGTGGCAGCAGAAGCTCTTCATGCCCCCGGCCATGGACGAGCAGCAGCGGATGCAGCAGCAGGTGATGAACTACATGATGTGGTTCATGGCCCTGATGTTCTTCAAGGTGCCCTCGGGGCTGTGCCTCTACTTCATCGCCTCGAGCCTGTGGGGCATCGCCGAACGGCTCCTCTGGCTGCCGAAGCCGGCCGCCGCGCCGGCCGCCGCGGGCGTGCGGGTCGTGGACGCCGCCGCGCAGCCGGCCGGCCCGACCGCCGCCGACGCCGCCCGCGAGAAGCGGCTCGCCCGCAAGCGCCGCTGAGCGATCCCTGGAGTCCGGTCACGCCGTGACCGGATCACGCAGGATGGTGCGTCGCCACAGAACCGGTTCCGGCGGAACCGGGCTCCTGGAGTCCGGTCACGCCGTGACCGGATCACGCCGGATGGTGCGTCGCTACAGAACCGGTTCCGGCGGAACCGGGCTCCTGGGCATCGAAGGAAGAGTGGCCACGGGTCTCCTGACCCGTGGAATCCGCGCGGCCTCCCTGTCACCGTCCGGCCGCGAGAGCGAGGGGCTGCCGGATTCAGCGGGACACAGTCCCGCTGCCACTTTCTCAAACGCCCGTTCGCGTCGCGGACGTACGCCCTACAATCGCCCGGCGACAGTTCTCAGTTCCGTCGCCGACCCCTTGGCTTCCGATGACGTTTTCCGTCTCCGACCTGATCGTGGCGCCGGCGACGCCGGCCGGAGGCGGGGCGCGGGCGATCGTGCGGCTGGCGGGTGACGGGCTCGCGGCGCCGCTCGCCGCCCTCTTCGATCCCACGCCCCCCGGCTTCGCGGCGGCGGGTGAATCGCCGCGGCTCGTCGCCGCGCGACTGGCCCCGCCGCTCGCCCGCGACTGGGGGCCGCTCCCGGTCGACGTGCTGCACTGGCCCGGTCCCGCCGGGCCGATCGGCGGACCGCTCGCCGAGGTGCAACTGCCCGCCTCCGGGCCGCTCGTCGCGGCGGTCGTGGCCGAAGCCTGCCGGCACGGTTGCCGTGTCGCCCGGGGTGGTGAGTTCACGCTGCGGGCCTTCCTGGCGGGTCGGCTCGATCTCGTGCAGGCCGAGGCGGTGCTTGCGGTCGTCGATGCCGCATCGCCCGCACAGCTCGCCGCGGCGCTCGATCGGATGGCCGCGGGCAGCGGCGGCGGCCTTGCGCGGGCCCGCGACACGCTGCTCGACCTCGTGGCCGACATCGAGGCGGCGATCGACTTCGCCGACGAGACGACACCCGACTCCGTCCCCACGGGACCCAACTGGGAGGCCGTGGCCGCGCGCGTGGCGGCCTGCGATGGGGCAATCGCGGATGTCGCCGGCCGCCTGGCCGCCCGCGACGCGGCCGCCACGGCGCTGCCACGCGTCGTGCTCGCCGGTCCGCCCAACATCGGCAAGAGCAGCCTGTTCAACGCCCTCACCGGCCGGCCGGCGGCGCTCGTGGCCGACGAACGGGGCACCACCCGCGACTCGCTCGAGGCGCCGCTCGCCGACGAGGCCGGGGCCCGCTGCCTGCTCGTCGATCTGGCGGGCATCGCGGACACTCCCGAGCCACAAGTCGGGCAGGTCTCCGCCGCCGCCGAGGCACGGGCCCGCGCCGAACTCGACCGGGCCGACGTCGTCGTGGCCTGCCGCGATGCCGCTGGTGGCCCGCGGCCAGTCGTCGGGCCGTCGACCATTCCGCGGATCGATGTCGCGACCCGCGCCGACCTCGCGCGGTCGGCGGCCGCCGGGCTCGCCACGAGCAGCGTCACGGGGGCGGGGATCGCCGCGCTGCGCGCGGAGATCCTCCGGGCGGTCGCCGCGCTGCCGCCCCGGGAGTCGCCGGCCACGGTCCGCCTCGCGGCCGGGTGCGACGAGGCGCGGCGGGCGCTCGCCGCAGCCAATGGTGCCGTGGCCGCCGCGTTGGCGGGAGGCTTCGTCGACGAGTCGATCGTGGCAGAACACCTGCGGCGGGCCGCTGCCGCCCTCGCCGACGTCACGGGAGCGACCATCGGCACCGATCTCGTCGACCGGATATTCTCCCGGCACTGCATCGGCAAGTGAGGTGAGACGCGTGACGCCGCTCGAACGACAGCTGGAGACGCTCGCCCGCGCCGCCGCCGGTTTCGCGGGCAGCCCGCCGGCCGAACGGGCCCGCCTGGCACGCGAGACGGCACGGAGCGTCGCCGCCGCTGCGGACCGCTGGGTCGAGGCGGCCGTCGCGATCAAGACGGAAGGGGCGGCCGCGGCGGTGCCCGCCCACGCGAGCGTGGTCGCCGAGGAGACCGCCACCGGCCCGCTGGGCACGCTGCGGCTGCTGCTTACGACCGCCCGCGTCTGGACCGACATCGCCGCCCGCGGCCGGCCGGCGCTCCCCCGGCCGCCCCGGGTGGTGCATGCGCAGGCCGGCCCGGATGGGCCGGCGAGCTTCGTGGCCGTGGACGTCCTGCCCGAGCCGGGGCTCCTCGACCGGGCCACCTTCCAGGGCCATCGGGCGATGGTGCGGTGCGCGAACCCCGGCGGCCTCGCGGCCTTCGAGGAGTCGTGGCGGGCCGAGGTCGCGGCGCGGCCCAGGTCGGGGGGCGTGGCGGCCGTGCTCGGCGCGGGCAACGTCACGAGCCTCGCCCCGGGCGACGCCTTCAGCCAGATCTTCGATCACGGCCGGGCGGCCTTCATCAAGCTTCATCCGCTGCACGCGCCCCTCGAGCCGGTCTACCGCGACGCCTTCGCGCCGCTGATCGCGGCCGACCTGCTGGCCTTCGAGAGCGGCGGATCGGAGGTCGCCCAGGGCCTCTGCACCGCGCCCGCCGTCACGCACGTGCACCTCACCGGAGGCCGCGGAGCCTTCGACGCCGTCGTCTGGGGAAGCGCCGGGCCGCGCCTGCCGGGCGCCCAGCCCGTGCTCGCCAAGCCGATCACCTGCGAACTGGGCAACGTCACTCCCTGGATCGTGGTGCCGGGCCGCTACACACCGCGGCAGCTGCGATCCCAGGCCGACCTCGTCGCCGCCTCGATCGCCAACAACACGTCGTTCAACTGCATCGCGACCAAGTGCGTGGTCACGTGCCGCTCGTGGCCGCAGCGGGAGGAGTTTCTCGGCCTCGTGTCGGCGCGGCTCGGATCGTTGCCGCGGCGTTGGGCCTGGTATCCGGGGGCCGGCGCCGTCTGGCAGGAGGCCACGGGGCAGGCCCCGCCCGCGGACGGCACGCTCGCCTGCACGCTCGTGACGGGCGTCGCCGCCGACGGCGACCGCCGGCTCCTCGACCGGGAGTGGTTCGTGCCGCTGGCCGCCGAGGTGCCGCTCGAGGCGGCCGACGTCGAGGCCTTCTGCAGCCGGGCGGCCGCGTTCGTGGGGTCGCTGCCAGGCTCGCTCGCCGCCAGCGTGACGATCCCCGTCACGCTCGACGACCGCGACCGGCGGCGGGCGGACCTGCTCGTCGAGCACCTGCGCTACGGCGTCGTGGCCGTGAACACCTGGTCGGCGCTCGCCTACGCGGTGACGAGCGTTCCCTGGGGCGGCTATCCCGGCGGCACGCTCGGCGATCCGGGCAGCGGCATCGGCCACGTGCACGACCCGCTGCTCTTGCCGCTGGTGCACAACTCGATCCTCGAGGCCCCGCTCGCGGCGAGCCTCACGCCCGCGTGGGTGCCCTGGCATCGCTCCGGGATGCGGCTGGCCGGCGGGCTGCTGGCCGCCTACGAGGCGATCGCGCACGGTCGGTCGGGCCTCTGGCCGCTCGCCAAGATGCTGCCGGCCGTGCTCTCTGGCTGAGCCCCGGGCGCGCCGCGTCGCCCCCAGGAGCCCGGTTCCTCCCTCAGGAGCCCGGTTCCTCCGGAACCGGTTCAGATCGATGCAGCGTCGTGCGTGATCCGGCCACGGAGTGACCGGACTCCTGAGCCGGAACCGGTTCAGATCGATGCAGCGTCCTGCGTGATCCGGTCACGGAGTGACCGGACTCCTGGGCGTGACCAGCAGGCTGCGATGCTTTCGGCGGGGTTG
>JBJTAA010000398.1:0-8636 GCA_046090525.1 Planctomycetota bacterium | reverse complement strand
CGAGGTGCCCCGCGTCTGGATGAAAAAGCCCTCGAGCCGGCTGAAGCCCAGGCCGATGTCGAGCGTGAAGCGGAGGTCGAGCGTGGCCGCACCGCCGACGGTGATGCCGAGCCCCGAGAGGCCCACGTCGATGCCCCCCTCGGCCACGGCGATCGAGCGTGTGCCGTTCACCGTGATTGGGATGATGACGCGATCGCGGAGGCCGAGCGGGCCCCAGTCGGTCCAGGTCGCCGGATTGGCCGGGTCGATGGGCCCCGTCGGCCCGTCGGGGTCGGCGCCGGGCGCACCGACCCGTTCGCTCACGGGGCCGAGGGTCGTGATCGTCGTGTCCGGGGGCTGCGGATTCGACGAACCTGGGATGAGTGACTCCCGCAGCGCCCTGAAACTGGCGAAGTCGCGGCCGCGGAGCCAGCCGCACACGTCCGTGAAGAACGACACCCCGGAGAAGTCCACGTCGCCCACGAGCGGCAGCGCGCCGAGCGCCTTCGCGACGAGGTCGTTGGTGAGGTCGGTCATGAACCCGCAGATCAGTTCCTTCCACAGATCGGGGTTGAAGGACAGATCCGCGAACAGCGCCTCGATGTCGATATCGTCGGGATTGAAGTCGGCCGACACGTCGAACGTCGGCGGCGTCTGCTGGCCGGGTGGCGCCGCAGGCGGCGGGGCAGGCTGCTCGAACGTGGCCGTGAGCGTGGCGGTGCCCAGCGGGCCATCGGCCACGATCGACGACGCGAAGAGCGGCAGCACCGCCTCGAAGAAGGCGTGCACCTCGGGTGCGCCGCCGCCGGCGAGCGAGAAGCTGGCGGGGGTGCCGGGCGCGGCGTCGGCGGCGGCGGTGAGTCGGATCGTGGCCGGCGTCTGGGTGGTGCCGACGGAGATGTCGGCCAGGCCGCCGAGCGACGCGGTGAGCGTGAAGCCGGTCTGGTTCACGCTTTCGATCGACGCGGTGAGGTCGGCCCGCGTCTCGGCCGCCACGAGGATCGGCGCGTCGGTCGCGAAGTCCCAGCCGATCTGGGTCGTGAACGTGCCGCCGAAGGCGAACTGCAACTGGCCCGTGCCCTCGACGGTGAACGGCAGGCTCGCACCGCCGACCGAGAGGTCGAGCGAGGAGAAATCGAAGGCCCGCTTCACGCCGGCGAAGTCGATCTCGAGGCCGAACAGGAGCCGGCCCGTCGGGCCGGCGACACCGCCACCGTTCCCCGAGCCACGCAGCGGCACCACCGTGACCCGCGGCACGCTCGGCGGCGCACCGCCGCCAGTTCCGCCGCCACCAGTGCTCCCGCCGCCAGTTCCTCCACCACCGGTTCCACCACCGCCACCCGCGGCCAGCGTCAGGCCACACGTGAGCGCCGCTGCGAGCCGGTCGGCGAACGACTCCAGGTTGAATTTCAGGCCGTCGAGAAACGTCGGCAGCTCCTGGAACGACGCCTTGAGCGACCCAAAATCCACGGGCAGCGCCGCCACCTCGGCTCCCGTCGCGACAGACAAGTTGCGAATCCGCTGGAGCAGGTCGAGATCCGCGGCCGGGTCGCCCGGCGCGTGGTTCGGAATCTCCACGAGCAGCGCCTCGAGCTCCCACGACAGCGACTCGAGCCGCATGCCGGCCGCCTTTACGGCATCGCTGCCGTTGGCGAACCCGGTGCCCGCGTCGGCGAGCGACTGCAGGAAGCCGGTGGCCCGGCCCCCGAACGACTCCGTCGGCCAGGTCACGGTGCCGTTCTGGATCGTCGGCACGCCCAGCGCCGCCACGTCGAACCCGCCGAGGCAGTCGAGCGCGTCGACGACCGGGAACAGGTCTCCGAGTGACGCATCGATCCCCGGCAGCTTCACGTTCCAGAACCCGATCCGCCCCAGCTGCGCCACGAGTTCGCCGAGCATGCCCTCCAGGTCGGCCAGCGACACGTCGCCGAGGCCCGTCGCGAGCTCCGCCAGCTTCTCGCTCGGCAGCACGTCGAACGACCACGTCGATCCGGCGGCGAGGGGAGCCAGGGAGAGGTAGGGCACCGTCGCGGTGGCCGCCATCACGGCGGCGAGGTCCTCGAGCGGGGCCGATCGGTAGGCGGCGACGTCGATGCCCAGATCGCCGACGAGCGCCGCAGGGACGTCGAACTGGAGGACTCCGGCCTGGGAGACGGGCGCGACGGCGAGGTTCACCGCCGCGGCGCCGGCATCCTCGAGCTCCGCGAGCGTGATCCGCCCGTCCGCGGCCGCCACGGCGGTGCCCAGCGACGGCACCACGCCCACCACGCTGCGAATCGCGGCGGCTCCGGCATCGAGCGGGTGCGTGCCGACGGCAAGCGTGCCCATCGAGATCGCCGCCGCCACGTCGGCGTCGAGCGTGATCGTGACCTGTCCCTCGGCCTGGGGCTTGAAATAGAGCCGGTCGCGGAGCGCCGAGAACTCGAGCGACACGCCCTCCAGCACGTCGCCCGCGGAGGGAGCCACGGCCAGCCCGAAGGCGAGGGCTGCGAGCGATAATCTCGTCGTCGTAAGCGGGTCGCCGCCGACCGCAGACTCGACGACGGACTGCTCCTCGCCGAAGATGACCTTGAAGAGGTTCCCGCCGGTGGTCAGGTCGGTGAATCGCAGCGCGCCGTCCACGAGATCGACGGACAGCCGACCGGGGGCGACCCCGTTGAAAAACTGGGTGACGTCCCGCATTCGCGCGCCGTCGCGGCGCCAGGCCGGGAGCACGGCGTCGAGGTTCACGTCGATCCGCGTGCCATCCCGCAGATCGAAGGAGAACTCCGCCGCGCCGGGCAGGAGGTCGGGCAGATCGAGGTCGCGGAGCGCGTCGGCCACCGACGTGTCGAGCGTCACGCGACGATCGGGGAGCCCCGCGGCGTCGCGGCTCGTCACGCCGCCGACGAGGGCCAGCGTCGTCGCGTCGAGCTCGAGCGCAGCGGTTCCGCGGCCGGTCACGTCGATGGGCACCACGGCGGGCAGCGCGCCGCGGAACGTCCCCGCATCGAACACGAGCGACGTGTCGGCGAGGAACTCGAGCGGCACGCGGAACTGCAGCCCCTGCGCCGCCATGCTCCACTTCAGGTCGAAGGCGGACCGGTTCCGCGGGGAGCCGTCTCGCGCCTGGAAAAACCGGGCCAGTTCATCGACGAGGTCGTCGGCCGTCTCGAAGCGAAACTCACCTTCCGGCGTCCGCAGTCCGGCCACGAAGTCGGACACCCGGCTACCGATGTCGAAGAGTTCGCCCGCCGTCCTGCCGACGAGCGGCACCTCCAGGCCGGCGAGCAGCGAGGGCGCGATCCGCTCGAGCTCGACCAGATACGACCCCAGATCGGTCGCCGACACGCCGCCGAACGGTGCCAGCCCGAATTCGCCGGGTGCCGTGAACGAGCCCCCTTCGACGGGCGAGAGCGATCCGGGCTGCCAGTTCTTCGCCGGCCCGGGGTCGGCGTCCTTGAGGAGCGAGAGCCCGAGCGGCGCGACGTCCGACGCCTCGTGAAAGAACCCCGTGGCCCCGATGCCCACCCGCAGCTCGGTGCCCGTGTCGGTGAAGCCGCCCACGCCAAGCGTGAACGGAATGGAGACCTGAAAACGGCTGTCGACCGCCGGCAGCACGCTGAACGATTCCGCAGCCGGCACGCCGAGCAGCTCGCCGAGCCGCTTCACGCCGCCGACGAGGTCGATGGCGGCGGCGACGTCGAAGTCCACATCCACGTCCGCCGGCCCCAGCCGCAGGCTGCCGAACGAGGCGTCGAGGTCGGCGAGGGCCGTCGCGCCCGTATGGGAAGCCCGCGCGAACACCCGAAGGCTGTCCACGTCGATCACCACCGCCTGTTCGGCGGTGAGGCTGGCATTGCGATCGATCCCGAACGACACACGGCCCGCGTAGCCGGCCGTGACGTCCACCTCGAGCGGCGCGAGTCGCAGCCCCTGGTCATAGAGCGTCCGCTGCCCCGGAATCTCCGACGGCCGCTGGCCCACGTCGAGCGCGAAGTCGATGAGCTCACGACCGCCGGCGAGATCGACGTCGAACCAGAGCGTGCCGTCGCCGGGATCGCGGATCGCGACCGCCGCGACCGGCGACAGCGCGTCGATGGCGGCCTGCACCAGCGCGGGCGTCAGCGCTCCCTGCACACCGCGGAGGTCCGCCGCCAGAGGCTCGGCGACATGGCGGCGCAACTCATCGCCCACCGAGAAGATCGTGCCGATGGGCTGCGCGATGCCGACAGCTTGTTCGGCGAGCGCGCCCTGGAGCTGCATCGCCGAGACCTGCTCGGTGAACACCTCCACGCCGCGGAGCAGTGCCCAGGCCTGCGCCGGCGTGAGCGTATCGACCGCGAGCACTCGACGGACTTCGAGCGACTCGAGTCCGCATGCCGCGTTGCCACCGCGACGGCGTTGACGCTGCCGACCGGCACGGCGGCGACCACCGCCCGCCCCCCCCTGTAGGCGTGCTCGGGCCATTCCGCACCTCCACGAACGGGGCAAATAAAAGAGGTTTTTGTCCGGATATTAGCGTACTCTCACGGTCCAGCGACGTCAACGCTTGGGCGCCCGGTGCTCGCGTGCATCGGCGTTGGGATGTCCGGTCCTGGGGTCCAGTTTCTTCAACTCCAGACGGCGGCGGCCACGACGGCCGCCCTCCGCGGTCGTGGCGAATCTCGGCTTCGCCACGGACCGCGCGCCGCCCGCGGTGGCCATGGATGGCACCGCGGGCGTATCAACAGATTCGGGGCAGTTGCGCGCCGAGCGGCATGGGCACCACCCGAAGGCCGCCGATCCGTGTCCTCATCACGACCATCCGCGAATGGTCAGCGACCACGCGGCCGAGCACGACCGCATCGCGGCGAGCACGGCCGCGGCCGCTCCGGCCGGCACGATCGCGAGGAGCTTGCCCTCGTTGGCCGCCTGGAGCGGGTCAAGGCCGAGGAACTCGCAGGCCGCTGCCACGGCCGGCCGCACCGGCACCGCGGCCTCGTCGATCTCGATGCCGAGGCTCGCAGCCCGCGCGATTTCATTCAGGCTCGTGGCCGCCCCGCCGCGGGTGGGATCGCGGAGCACGCGGATCTCCGGGCAGGCGGCGAGCATGTCGGCCAAGAGGCCGTGGAGCGGCGCCGTGTCGCTCGCGATCTCCGCCTCGAACTCGAGGCCTTCGCGAACGCTCATGATCGCCATGCTGTGGTAACCGAGCGTGCCGCTCGCGAGCACGACGTCGCCGGGCCGAACCGACGCGGGCGAGATCGCGATTCCCGGCGTCACGACGCTGATGCCGGCCGCCGCCGGCGAGTTCGGCCGCCACGTCGAACACGCACGAATAGCCGACCCGGTCGAGCACAGGATTGAAAAACGCCCGCAGGAACACCTGCTCGACGAGCTCCGCCGTGAGCGCTCCCACCGCCGTGGCCGAGCACGACTCGTTGGTGGTCCCGCACCGGCGTCGGGCAGACGAATCTGGAGATGTCTCCCTCGGGAGTCTCGCCCATGTGCTCACCCCGTCGGGCGGGCCTGCGTGCGGCCCGCAAGGAAATAGGCCGCGCAGGCACCCTCGCTCGACACCATCGTGGCGCCGAGCGGCGTCCGCGGCGTGCACTCTCTCCCGAAGGCGGGGCACTGGTCGGGCTTGAGCCTGCCCCGGAGCACCTCGCCACTGCGGCACATGGGCGACTCGACCGCCGTGCTGCCCTCCACAGAGAACCGTCGCTCGGCGTCGAAGTCGCGATATGCCGCGGCCCCCGTGCCGGCTACGTCGAGGAGGAACTCCGTGGCTATCTCGAGTGCGGCATCCTCTGCTTCGGGTTCGGCCGTGCGCTCTGTACGGGCTGCGGCCAGGGGCTTGTCATCGCGTTCTCGTGCAAGGGGCGCGGGGTGTGCCCATCCTGCAATGGCAGGCACATGGCGCAGACCGTCGCCCATCTCGTCGATCACGTCATTCCGCCGGTGCCCGTGCGACAGTGGGTGATCTCTGTGCCGAAGCGGCTGCGCTGCTTCCTCGCCAACCGCCCCGAGGCCGTCGCCGCCCACACGAAGATATTTCTTGCTGAGACCGAGCGGCTGCTGAGTGCTGCGGCAGGCGTGACGATTGACGCCGGCCCCCCGCAGCCGCCCGCCCGCGGCTCGGCGCCATCTCCTTCTTGCACCGCTTCGGCTCGGCGCTGAACCACCACGCGCATCTGCATGTGTGTGCAACCGACGGCGTCTTCATGCCGGCTGTTGGCGGAGCAGGCTGCTGCGCCCCGCCGGCGTTCCTGCCCGTGCGGCCAATCACGCAGGCTGATCTGGCCACGGTCGCCGAGCGGGTACGGCGCCGCGTGATCCGCTGGTTCAGGCTCGCTCACCTGCTCGACGCCGCTGCCGCAGCCGACATGCTCGCCTGGGAGAATAGCGGGTTTTCCATCGACGCGAGCGTGCTGATCGCGCTCATCGACCGCGACGTGCCGAGCTATTTTCAGAGCGTCGAACACCTGCTGCGGTACTGCGCCCGGCCCCCCTTTGCATTGGAGCGACTGTCCGTGATCCGCGGCCCAGCCGGCCGCATCACCCAAGTCCGCTACGTGCTCCCGCGGCACAAGGCGGCCAACTGGGTCGGGCGAGGTCGTGGGCGGAAGTCAAAGCGGCCGGGAGCCAATGGCGTCGTCGAACTCACGCCGTTTGAGTTCCTCGACCGGCTCGCCGATCTCGTACCGCCGCCGCGGAAGCACTGGCACCAAATCCGAACCTCCGCACCCCTGCCGACCCGCCTCCGCACTCATGCCGAAGTACATCCGCAAAACTGCGGAACCGGTTCTATTCTTCTATAGTTCTTCCTCTCCTTTCTTTTCTGTCTCTGGGGGCTACCCCTCCCGACACCTGGCGAACCAGCCGCCAGCTCTGATAGCAAGAAAAAAGCGGCCGGTTTTCCCAAGCGCTTTCTCCCCGCTCAGCCCTGCCACTTCGAGCAGGCCTCGCGAAAGGGGCACCCGGCGCACGCCATGGGCGACGGCGCCGGATAGAACACGCCCGACTCGATTGCCCTCCAGACCCGCTCCACGCCCGCCAAGGTGCGTTTCACGGTGGCTGGCTCGACCTCCCGGACATGCTCCTCTACGACCGGCTCCTTGGTCTTCGTGAGCAACAGAAACCGTGTCGCGATCTTCTTCCCCGGGCTGATCTCGGAGGCCAAGTGCGAGTACAGCAGGAGTTGCTCGCTGCCATCCTCGACCTGCTCGTGACTCCATTTCCCGCGGCTGGTTTTGATGTCGGTCACCACGAGCGAATCCGAGTCCTCCGTGAGCAGATCGACCCTTCCGTACAAATCCGGCACGCCCTTGATCAAGGTGCCCCGAATCTCCTCCTCGACTCCCAGTACCCGCCCCTGAACGCTCGCCGCAGGGCTACTCAGGAATGCCGTGAGCATCCGCGTGGCCAGAGCATCCAGCGAGGCCCGTGTCTCCGTGCTGCCAAACTGGATCGCGTCCGGGTCGTGCGGCAGCCATGTGGACCGGTAGGCGAACAGCAGAGCATCGATATCGGGCAGGGGCTCGCCAGACAGAAGGGCTTGGTAGTGCTGCTCGACGGCCGCATGGATGCCGGTGCCGAACACGAGCGCGCTGGAAACACTCTCCTCGGGCAGGCCGTCGATGTACCGGAACTTGTACTTGAGCGGGCAGGTCCGGAATGTGGAGAGTGCCGACCACGAGACGTAGTCCCGGCCAGTGAGTTTCTTGGCGACCTCGTTGGCGGGGTTGGTGGGATTCGTGGGCGTGAGCACCGGCAGCAGGTCAGCCCCGGCGATCATCGAGCACCCCCAGTCGTCGCGTAGGCCCCGTTGCCGTTCGCGTGGCCGTTCGTGCTGGGGCTGGCAGTCGGCTCATCGGACTTCAGTTCGTCGATGAGGTTGCTCGCCTGCCGGATGCCGAGTTCGTCCGCGGTGGTCAGGCCGAAGCGTTCCCGCAGCAGGCCCACGAGGTCGATCTTCCGGCGAGCGGCGATGGCCCGGATGGCTTTCACCTGCGAAGCCGTGGCAGGACGCGGGCTGGGGGCGTCACGGAAGGCGGCACGGTTGGTCGCGAGGAGTTCGGCACTGTTGGTCGTGATCCGTGCGCCGCTGATGGCCGGACTGGTGCGGACCTCGACCACCTCCTGCGGTTGGACACAGGTCTGGTCGTCGCTGGTCAGCCGCGCGATCTGGTCCTGCACGGCCTTTTCGCACGACTGGTAGGCCCGCTGGACGACGACCTGAAAGCCCTCGTGGTCTTGCAGGAGGCTGGAATCGAGTTCGGCCTCGATGGTGCAGGAGGCCGAGGCGCTGGAGAAGCCGGGCAGGCCGACCTTCTTCGAGACGCCCGCATGGAGTTTCAACATGGGGTGGGGTTCCTGTTGGGGGATGAAAAAAGCGACGGGCGTGGGTGCAGGGAGGCTTGGGCACCTCCACCACACTCCACGCCCGTCACTTGAATGGGGTCGCTGGGGTCTTCTTGCCGTCGAGTCAGCAGGTCACGCCGCTCTGGCCACCTGCTTCGTGGTACTGGCCCTCATGTCGGCCTTGGCCTTCCGGCGGGCCTGCTGCGCTTGGGTATAGAACGGCGACCGGAAGCCACCGTCACCGAGCACCGCGTCCCAGTCGACCGTGCCCGTTTCCGGGAGATCGACCAGCATCACGTCGAGCAGGCACTCCGGGTCCAGATCAGAGCCAG
>JBJTAA010000397.1:0-3603 GCA_046090525.1 Planctomycetota bacterium | reverse complement strand
TCCGCCTGAAGCAGGCCTACGAGTCCGCGGGCAAGGGTGATCTCGTCCGCCTGATCGTCGCCGAGGGCCAGGGCCACTCCTTCTGGGAGGGCTTCTTCCGCTGCCAGGAACTCGTCGACTTTCTGATCGCGCGGGCCAAGGCAGCCCGCCATCGCGAGGGTGGGATGGACTGAGGGGGAGCCGGCGGCCAACCTTCGACCAGTTGGCTACCGCGCACTGCCGGGCCGCACGCGGCGAAACGTGGCGCCCTGGAGGCGATGCCCCACCAGCCGCTTCTCGATCTCGATGATCACGTACACCACCAGGCCGAAGAGGGCGATCAGGCCCCAGGTCTGCCAGGCGAGCGGGCGGGAGTGGAACAGGCGGTTCATCAGCGGCGTGTGCACGAAGAGCACCTGCAGGGCGAGCATCGCCGCCGCCCCCCAGATGGCCGCCATGTTCGTGAGCACCCCGATCGCGAACATGCTGCGGGTCAGCGACCGGCAGTTGAAGAGGTAGAACATCTCGCCGACCACGAACACGGTGGTGGCGGCCGTCTGCGCCTCCTCGAGCGAGGCGTCGTGCCTGATCCGCAGCCAGTGGAAGATCCCGAACGCCCCGCCGGCAAGCAGCAGGCTCACGAGGCCGACCCGCTTGAGAATGTCGGGGCTCAGGAGCGGCGCCTTGGGATCCCGCGGCGGCCGGCCCATGATCCCGGGCTCCTTGGGCTCGAAGGCGAGCATCAAGCCCAGCAGGATCGCCGTGGTCATGTTGATCCACAGGATCTGGACCGGGGCCACGGGCAGGGCCGTGCCCAGGATCACGGCCGTGACGATCGCCAGCGCTTCACCGCCGTTGGTGGGCAGCGTCCAGACGAAGAACTTCGTCAGGTTGTCGAACACGCCGCGGCCCTCCTCGACGGCCGCCTCGATCGAAGCGAAGTTGTCGTCGGTGAGCACCATGTCGGAGGCCTCGCGGGCCACGTCGGTGCCCCCCTTGCCCATGGCCACGCCGATGTCGGCCTGCTTCAGGGCCGGGGCGTCATTGACCCCGTCGCCCGTCATCGCCACCACGTTGCCCAGCGACTGGAGCGCCTTCACCAGCCGCAGCTTCTGCTCGGGGGCTACGCGGGCAAAGACCGGCACCGCGTCGGCTGTGGCCGGGAGGTCGGCGTCGGATATCTGTTCGAGTGCCTGGCCGGTGACGGCCGCGGCGAGCGCGCCATCGGCCGCCGCGGCCCCCTCGAGGCCCAGCCGCGCCGCGATCGCCGCCGCCGTCAGGGCGTGGTCGCCGGTGATCATCTTCACGCGGATACCAGCCGCCTGGCAGATGGCCACCGCCTCGACCGCCTCAGGCCGCGGCGGGTCGATCATCGCCTCGAGCCCCAGAAACAGCATCCCGGTCGCCACGTCGGCGTGGCCCACCGCCGCGGTTCCCGGCGGGAGGTCCTTGCGGGCGAAGGCGAGCACCCGCAGTCCGTCGGCCGCCAGTCGCGCGACGTCGGCCAGCGCGGCCTCCCGGTCAAGCGGGCCGACGCGTCCATCCGCGGCGCAGGCCGCCGCGCAACGGGCCAGGATCGCCTCGACCGACCCCTTGGCGTAGATCAGCCGCGGCCGCTCGCGCCCCTGATCGTGGAGCGTGGCCATGTATTGCCGCTCCGACTCGAAAGGGATCGAGTCGATCCGGGGAAACTCCCCTTGGAGCACCTCCGTGCTCAGGCCGGCCTTCCCCGCCCCGACGAGCAACGCCCCCTCGGTGGGATCTCCCTCCACGCTCCGGTCGCCGCCAGCGCCGACGAGCCGCGAGTCGTTGCAGAGCACCCCGGCCCGCAGGCATTCGAGCAACGCCATGCGGCCATGGAGATCGGCCACCGAGAGCGGCAATCCGTCGCCAGCAGCGGCGAGGATCGCCCCCTCGGGCGCGTAGCCGCTTCCGGTCACCGCGAAGCGCTCGCCGCCGGCCACGATCGTCGTGACGGTCATCTGATTCTGCGTCAGCGTGCCGGTCTTGTCAGAACAGATCACCGTCGTGCTCCCGAGCGTCTCGACGGCCGGCATCTTGCGAATGATCGCCCGCCGAGCGGCCATCCGGGCCACGCCTAACGCCAGCATGATCGTGACCGCCGCCGGCAGCCCCTCCGGAATGGCCGAGACGGCCAGGGCCACCGACGCCTTGAACATCAGCAGTACCGACTGGCCCCGCAGGATGCCCACGAGGAAGTTCACGGCCGCCAGGAGCAGGATCACCACCAGCAGGAACGAGCTGAACCGGGCGATCAGCCTGGTGAGCGGCGTCTGGATATCCTCCGCCGCGGCGATCAGCCCCGAGATGCGCCCGACTTCGGTGGCGTCGCCGGTCGCCACGACCACTCCGGTCCCCTGCCCGAAGGTCACGAGCGTGGAGGCATAGGCCAGGTTTTCGCGGTCGGCCAAGGGCGTGCCGACTGGCAGCGGCTCGATGTCTTTCTCCACCGGCACCGACTCGCCGGTGAGCGCCGCCTCGGCGATCTGCAGATCACGGCAGCGCACCAGCCTCAGGTCCGCCGGAACCCTGTCGCCCGACTGCAGGAGCACGACGTCGCCAGGCACGATCGCCGTCGAGTCGATCCGCATCTTACGGCCGCCGCGGATCACCGTGGCTTCGGTGACGAGCGTCTTTCCGAGGGCCTCGATCGCCTGGAGCGCCTTGCCCTCCTGGAGAAAGCCGACGGCCGCGTTGACCAGCACCACGCCCAGGATGACCGCCGCGTCGATCCATTCGTCGAGCGCCGCGGTAACCGCCGTGGCCACGAGCAGGATGTAGATCAGCGGCTGGTGGAACTGGAGCAGGAACCTCACGAGCGGCCCCTGCCCGTGCCGCGCAGTCAGTCGGTTGGGCCCGTGCCGCTGCTGCCGTTCGGCCACCTCGGCCCCCGAGAGCCCCGCCGCCAGATCGGTCGCCTGCCGCGCGACCGCCTCGGCGACGGTGAACTGGTGCCAAGGCTCGGCAGGAACTGGAACGGCGGACATGCGCCTGGCTCTCCGACTGAAGACCCTTGTAAGGTAAAAGCTCCGCTCGCATCCGGCCACCCGCGCCCGAGCCGACGGAGCCATTGGCTACACTCGGCGGCGGACGATCTGCACAACGCCTCTTTGCCGTCAACCGCCGCATGATGCCGCTGTTCGCCCAAGGCGACCTGCCGACCCTTTCGCTCGATCCCGCGACGATCCGGCTCCTGGGCTGGGCGATCGGGGGCTACGTGCTGTTCCTCCTGGCGATCAGCATCTACGCCACGGGCGAGGTCAAGGACGAAGCCGACTACGTCGTCGCGGGCCGGCGGCTGCCCCTGTTTTTGGCCTGGGGCACCCTGATCGCCACCTGGTTCGGGGCCGCGGCGATGTTCGCGGCCGCGGGGGCGGCCCGCGAGGAAGGGCTCCTGGGCGTGGTGCTCGATCCCTTCGCCTGCGCCGGCACGCTCGTGCTCGCGGGGATCTTCTTCGCCCGGCCGCTCTGGAAGATGGAACTCTACACCATGGCCGACTTCTACCGCGCGAAGTACGGCAAGGCCGCGGAGGTCGTGGGGGCCTGCATCCAGGTGCCGAGCTACTTCTCCTGGATCGCCCTGCAGTACCTGGCCCTCGCACG
>JBJTAA010000396.1:0-2933 GCA_046090525.1 Planctomycetota bacterium | reverse complement strand
GAAGTGGCAGGTCATGCATCGTAGGCCCGCCGACGGGCCGCGGGCAACCCGCGGCGGCGGCCACGGCTCCAACCGCGCCGCGGCGTGTGCTACGCTGCCGGCCCCGCCTGATCCGGGCGGCATTGACGATCACCGGGGAGCGAACGATGGCGACCAACGGCGGGCTCGGCAGGAAGCTGCGGATGGGGATCGTGGGGGGCGGGCAGGGCTCGTTCATCGGCCGTGTCCACGTTACCGCGGCCGTGCTCGACAACCGGGCCGAGCTCGTGGCCGGGGCCTTTTCGAGCGACGCGGCCCGATCCAAGGCGAGTGCCGCCGATTACGCGGTGGCCGAAGAGCGGGCCTACGGCTCCTATCAGGAGATGTTCGAGTCGGAGCGGAAGCTGCCGGCGGGGGAGCGGATCGACTTCGTCTCGATCGCCACGCCCAACCACATGCATTTTCCCGTGGCCAAGGCGGCGCTCGCGGCCGGCTTCCACGTGGTCTGCGACAAGCCGCTCACGCTCACCCTCGCCGAGGCCGAGGAACTCGCCCGGCTCGTCGCCGCCTCGCGGCAGGTGTTCGTGGTGACGCACAACTACACCGGCTACCCGCTCGTCCGGCAGGCCCGGGAGATGATCCTGGCCGGGGAACTGGGTGAGATCCAGGCGATCCGGGCCGAGTACATCCAGGGCTGGCTGCGGACGCGGCTCGAGAGCGAGGGGCAGAAGCAGGCCGCCTGGCGGACCGATCCCGCGAAGAGCGGCGCCGCCGGCTGCTTCGGCGACATCGGCACCCACGCCTACAACCTGGGCCGCACCATGACGGGCCTCCTGCCGGAGAAGATCGCCGCCAACCTGAAGATCTTCGTGCCCGGCCGGCCGCTCGACGACTACGGCCACGCCGTGATCCGCTTCCAGAACGGGGCGCTCGGCACCGTGACCGCCTCGCAGATCAGCCACGGCCGGGAGAACGACCTGCGGATCCAGATCGACGGCACCCTCGGCAGCCTCGAGTGGCGCCAGGAGGAGCCGAACAAGATGCTCGTCCGCCACAACGGCAAGCCGCACTATCTCTACACCCGCGACCCCAACGCCCCGTTCACGAACGAGGCGGGGAAGGCCGCCTGCCGGCTCCCCTCGGGCCACCCGGAGGCCTTCTTCGAGGCCTTCGCCAACGTCTACCGGGCCGGCTTCGACGCCATGGCGCTGGCGCTCGCGGGCCAGCCCTTCGAGCAGGTGAACACCGTCTACCCGAACGTCCGCGACGGCGTGGAGGGGATGCACTTCATCGAGCAGGCCGTGGCCTCGAGCAAGGCCGACGGCGCCTGGCTGCCGCTGGCCCACCCGCTGGCGCGACGGTGACGCATGGCCGCGGGCGACCCGAAGTACCTGGTGTTCGACATCGAGAGCGTGGCCGACGGTGCGCTCGTGTCACGGCTGCGGTATGCCGGCGACAAGCTCTCGCCCGAGAAGGCGATCGCCCGCTACCGCGGGGAACTGCAGGCCGAGACGGGCAAGGACTTCATCCCCTACACCTTCCAGGTGCCGGTGTCGCTCGTCATCGCGAAGCTGTCGGGCGACCTGGCCCTCCAGGATCTCGTGGCCCTCGATGAGGAGGAGTCACGGCCCCACGAGATCGTGCGGCGGTTCTGGGAGGGGTGGCGGCGGTACAGGCGGCCGCAGCTGGTGAGCTTCAATGGCCGGGGCTTCGACATACCGCTCCTGGAACTCTGTGCCTTCCGCTACGGGATCCAGATCCCCGAATGGTTCGCCGAGGACGAGCGGAGCTTCGACCAGCCCCGCAACCGCTACAACACGCGGGCCCACTTCGACCTCCACGAGTGGCTCACCAACAACGGCGCGAGCCGGTTCGCCGGCGGGCTGTCGCTGGCGGCCAACCTGATCGGCAAGCCCGGGAAGATGGACGTGGCGGGCCACATGGTGCAGGACCTGTGGGACTCCGACCGGAAGGCCGAGATCCACGACTACTGCCGCGGGGACGTGCTCGACACGTATTTCGTGTTCCTGCGGAGCCGGGTGGTGGCCGGCGACATCACGCTCGAGCGGGAGCAGCAGCTGATCGAGCAGGCGAAGAAGTGGATCGAGGCCCGGGCGGGCTCGAGCCCGGGGCTGGCCCGCTACCTCGCCGCCTGGGGCGACTGGCAGGACCCGCGCGGCTGACGCGCCGGGAGTCCGGTCACGCCCCAGGAGTCCGGTCACGCCGTGACCGGATCACGCCGGACGTCGCGTGTCACAGCGCGGATTCGGGGCCGGCGGTGATCCTCTCCGCGCCTCCGGCGATCGCTCCGACTGGCCCGGGGACGATGGTACGCCTTCCGGTGGCCGCGTATCGCCTGCGGCTTGTGCGAGTCTCACCGACCGACCCCGCCGAACGCATCTTGGCGTGTTGGTCGCGTTCAGGAGTCCGGTCACGCCGTGACCGGATCACGCCGGACGCTGCGTCAACTCGGACCCGGTTCCGGCGGAACCGGGCTCCTGAGGGCTGAACCGGGCTCCTCTGCCGGCTCTGCTGGCTCCGCCGGCTCGGCGGGCACCAGTGACTCGGCCGGTTCGAGTGACGGCACGGCCAGGGCCGCGGCCACGGCACGGGCCGCCGCCCGCCCCGCGTCGGTGAGCTTGCCGCGGGGCGCCCATGCCTCGACGGTGTACAGCCGGCCATCGACGACGACCGCCGTGCAGTCCCGCTCGATCTTCTTGGGCGTCCCATCGAGGCTGGCCTCCCCGGTCGTCGACCAGGTCGCGGCCAGGTGATCGCCCGCCTTCGCCTTCGCCGGGGCGCGAGCCGCCTCATTCCCGACGGCCGCCGTGATCGCCTCCACGAAGCCGGCATGGTTGTCGGGCGTCACCTCCATGAAGCCCTCCGGCGGGTCGGCTGCCAGGACGACGACCGCGGGGTAGGGAAGCTGGGGCGTGGACTGATAGCGAACGAGG
>JBJTAA010000395.1:0-2295 GCA_046090525.1 Planctomycetota bacterium | reverse complement strand
ACTCCTCGGCCCTGCCGCAGCGGATGATCGCCATGATGGTGGCGGCGGCCGCCGGCAGTTCCACCGACTTCGCCTATCTCCGCAACGCCGTGACGGCGCTGTCGTGGGACACGCCCCTGGTCGTGGTGCGGGGCACCGACGCCCCCGCCTGGGATCCGGCCAGGCACGACTGGGATCTCGTCCGCGGCCTGAAGATGGATCTCAACCGTCCCTTTGGCGACGGCAAGGACAACGACGAAAACGGCGTGGTCGACGATCTCTCCGAGGGCAGTCGGCCGAACGAGACGGACCATCCGGCGGGCGCCGATGGATACGCCGTGCCGGTGCCGGATAGTGCGAGCCTCAGGGGCTGGCATCTCACGCGCGGCGTGCTGCCGCAGTCTTTCCTCGACCTCGGCCAGCCCGGCCCGAATGTCGCCACCCTGCGGGCCCGGCAGCTCTATGCGTTCCACATCCACCAGCTCCTGAAGTCGCTGGCCGACACCTACGCCTTCATCTTTCCGACCCCGCCGCCCCCGGGCCAGCAGCCGCCCCAGATGAATGATCCCGGGTCGCGCCTCTTCGCCATCAAGCAGGACGACGCCGACGCGAGCGAAAACGACCTTGGGAAGGCCCCCGAGGGTGTCGATGTGTCGCTTGCCTCCAACGTCGCCGCCCAGCGGGAACACACCGACCGCGTCCTCGCCCAGTGGGCGGTCAACGTCGTGGATTTCCTCGATGCCGACGCGATCATGACGCCCTTCCGCTACCGGCAGGTCGACCCGAACGCGGCCCCCGATCTCCAACCCTGGACGCGACACGTCGTCTGGGGCTGCGAGTATCCCGACCTGATGATCACCGAGACGCTCGCCTTCCACGACCGCGGCATCGACAATACCGACAAGGACAACGGGCCGCGCGAGACCATGCCGGATCCCGCCGATCCCGCGCCGCCCCCCCCCAACGCCGATCCCGACTTCGACCAGGTCCGCCTGCCGCAGGGATCGTTGTTCGTCGAGCTGCACGCCACGCGCAACCCGAACCTTCCCAACCCGCCGGCCGAGCTCTACGCCCCCGACGGCCTCCTCGACGCCGGCAGGGTGGCGCCGCCGAACGGCCTCGGCTGGACGGCGCCCGTCTGGCGGCTCTCGATCGCCCGCCGCGACGTCGCCGCCGGTCGGCTGAAAAATGACCCGTTCCGCATGCTCGCGACCTATCCCGACACGGAATGGCTGATGCCGCACGGCACCTCGCGGATCGGTGGCGACACGGCCGTCCCCAAGCCCGGTGCCGACAAGTCCGCCGCCATCACGCCCGACCGCTATGTCTGGTTGTGCGACGAGCCGCCCCCCTCCAGGGCCGCCGCCACCATCAACGGCGACTCCCGCTTTCCGCACGTCGACAACACCTTCCACGTGCGGTCCGGCCCGTCGCCACTCGTGCCCCGCGGCGGCTATCTCGTGATCGGACCACGTGAATCGACCGCGCTGGGAAGCGTCAAACCCGGGCCCGATCCCAACCCGAACGACGACGAGGCACCGCAGACGTGGGGCGTTCCCTCCGCCCAGAGAATCACGCTGAACTCCGGCCAACCGACGAACGACAGGCCGGCGGTCGGTGTGCGAAACCTCTCGGGGGGCGCCAACCCGAATGGCGCCAACGCACCGAATCTGCCGCCGCCCGGCAATCGCCCCGAGACGGTCGCGGCGATCGTGACCGCCCCGCCCCCCGCCAGCTGGCCGAACAACCGCCCAGGCGTCGGCAGAACGGGGATCGGCCTGAGCGTCTCCGAGCCGCTTCGCGACGTCTACTACCCGGAGCCGACGCAGCAGAACGACACGACGAAGATCTATGACCTCTTCGGCTCCACGGGCGTGCCCAACACGCCTTTCGACGAGGATCCCGCTCGCCACGGCAGCCTCAACGGCGGCAGCGACCCCGCGTGAGCCTTGCCCCCCGCGCCTGCCGAGGGCACCGTTTCGAACTTCGCCACGGTGATCCTCGAGCGGCTGGCCGACCCGCTGCGCCCCCACGACCCGCGGCCAGAGATCGGCAACGCCGCCAATCCGCAGTGGAATCCCTACATCCCGATCGACCTCCAACCCGTCGATCTCACGATCTTCACCGGGGAGGCGCCGACCGTCTGGAAGTCTGCCCGAATGGCGCCGCCCCAGCCGTTCCGGTTCTACACCCGGCAGCGCGGATTCGGCTCCGATCTCCAGGCCTTCGACAACGCCGCGACGCTCAATGGCACGGGCCAGATCAAGCGCAATCCCAACCCCTGGAGGCCGCTGGGCGCGAAGCCAGCCACGCCAG
>JBJTAA010000394.1:0-9262 GCA_046090525.1 Planctomycetota bacterium | reverse complement strand
CGCAGCAGCCGGTCGTCCTTGGCGAAGATCGGCCCGTGGCTCGGCAGCAGCCAGGCGACGTCGCTGGCGGCGATCCTTTCCAGCGACGCGATGAACTCGGGGATGTCGCTGCCATGATGCGCGTCGATCGCGCCCACCGAGCCGTCGCGATAGATGTTGTCACCGGAAAACAGGATCTCCCCCATCCGGAAGGCGAGCTGGCTGTCGGTGTGGCCCGGCGTGTGCCAGACCTCCAGCCGGCGGCCGCCCACCTCCACGACGTCGCCGTCCTCGATCGTGCGGTCGACCGGCACCGGCGGCATCGGCATGTGGACGTCCTGGGCCGCGATCTCGGCGAAGGTCTTGATGCGGTCGCCCTTCTCGAGCGGCTCGACGGCCAGCGGGTGGGCCAGCACCGGCGCCTTGAGGATCGTCTTGGCCTTGGCCAGCCCCTGGATATGGTCCACGTCGGCGTGGGTCGCGATCAGCGCCCGGCACTGGGAGAAGGGGAAGTCGAGCTGCCGGATCAGCTCCACGATCTCGTCGACGCTCTCCTCGTAGCCGATGTCGATGAGCGCCCAGTCGCGGTCGTCATACACGAGGTAGACGTTGCAGCCGATCCGCCACCCGGCCTGGTGGTTCATCTCGATCACGCCGGGAAAGAGGGGACGTCGCTCGATCATCGGGCCAGGTTTGCGGGAGAAGGGGCGGGAGGCGAGACTAGCCGATTCACCGGCTCAAGCCGCTGTTCGCCGGTCCAGTGTAGTCGGGAGCGCGGCGGCCCGGCAAACCTCGCCACGGGCCCGAGCCAGGCATGACGCAGAGCGGTGTGCAGACCGAAGCCCGCGAGCCGCATGGCACCGGCGGGTTCGCCGCCTGGGCGGGCGACGTTGCCCGCGCCTGTGAACTCGTCGCGGCACTCGTGCCGCTGGCCGCCGAGCTCGGCCTGCCCGATGCCGCGGCCAGCGACTGGCACGGCGCGCTCTTTGGCAAGCTGCGTCCGCAGGTCGATCGCGAGCCCGTGCTCGTGGCCGCGGTCTGCGGCGGCACGAACACCGGCAAGAGCCTGATCACCAACTCGCTGGTGGGGGCCGAGATCAGTCGCTCCCTGCCCGAGGCCGCCCGCACCGTGCATCCGGTGGCCAGCCTGCCCCGCGGGCTCGCGGCACGGATCGACCTGGCCGGGCTGTTTCCCGGCTTCCGACCGATCGCCTGGACGAGCGAGGAGGACGCCCTCGACACGTCGCGGCCCGACCTCCTCGTCTGGCGAGAGGATGCCACGGGCGGCCAGCCGCAGCGGCTCGTGCTGCTCGACACGCCCGACATCGACGGCACGCTCCGCGAGAACTGGCACCGCGCCGAGCTCGTGCGGAACGCCGCCGACGTGCTCGTGGCCGTGCTCACGCAGCAGAAATACAACGACGCCGCCGTCCGCGAGTTCTTCGCCGCCGCGGCGGCCGCCGGCAAGACCGTGCTCGTGGTGTTCAACATGCTCGACTGGCCGCGCCAGCGGGATCGCCTGGCCGGCTGGCTCGCCACCTTCACGGCCGAGACGGGCCTCGCGCCCGCCGCGGTCTATGCGGTGCCCCACGACTTCGCCGCGGCCGAGGCGGGGCGGATCGTGTTCCACGCGCTCCCCGAGCTGACGCCCGATGGTCGCGATCTGCCCCCGGTGGAGCGGCTCGCGACGAGCGACTTCGATGCCCTCAAGCTGCGGTCAATGCGGGGCGCCATGGCGGTCGTGCTCGAGCCCCGCCACGGCCTGCCTCGCTGGCTCGACGCGATCGCGACGCGGGCCGGCGAGTGGAAGGCTTCGCTGGGCGTGCTCGAGCGCGAGGGGCAGGTGCGGGTGGCGCTGCCGCCGGCCCCCAGGGAGCTCGTCTGGCAGGAGATCTGGAACTGGCTCGAACCGCGCCGGTCGCGGCTCGACCTCGTGGTCAGCCGGGGCTACCGGGCCGTGGGCGAGGGGCTCGCCAAAGTGGGCCGAACGGTCGGCCTGCTCCGGACGCCCGAGGAGCAGCGGGAGGATTTCCAGGCGGTGGAACTGAAGGCGCTCAAGCAGGCGCTCGGCGACTTCGTGCAGCGGCTCGACGATGCCTGCGGCCGCGATCCGCGGCTCGCCTCGCTGCTGGGCCCCCGGCTCGCTTCGCCCGACCGCACCGCCTGGTTCGACGACCTGGAGCGGCGGCACGCCGCGCTGCCGCTGGTCTCGGAGGGCTACCGGTCGTTCGTGCGCAGCGAACTCGACCGGTTCGCGGCCGAAAACCCCGCGCTCGTGAAGTTCATCGTCGGGGGCTTGAGCGCCGGCGCGGTGGCGCGGCCCGTGGTCACGCTCGCGCTCTTCGGCGCCGGGGCGGCCATGGTTCCCGCCGCCGCCGGAGCCGCCGGCGGGCTCTCCGTGCTCGTCCACCACGTCGGCGACTACGCCGTCTGGGCGGCGGCGCCCCTGGTGGGCGAGGGCGTGATCGGCCTGGCCGCGGCGGGCGTGAGGCAGTTGATCGAGCGGCTCTTCGCCGGCTGGGCCGCCCAGCGCGGACGGATCCTGATCGACACGCTGCACGACGTCGTGCTCGGCGACGGCGTGGAGGAGGTGGGCCGGCTGGCCGCCGCCGCCGCCCGGCCCGAGCTCGCGCAGCTGCGACAACTCATCGTCACCCTCGGCCGGGAGACCGCGGCATGAGCGATCATGAACCGGCATCGTCGTCCGGGCCGGACTTCGCGGCCTTCGACATGCTCGTCGAAGGGCTCGGCCGCTGGGCCGGATCGCTCGCCGACTGGCCGCCCGCCCGTCACGTGGCGGCCGAGTGGGACGCGATCGCCCCGCGGCTCGACCGCACCCGCCGGGAACTCTCCCGGCTGCTCGTCGTGGGCGTGGTCGGCGGCACGGGCACGGGCAAGAGCACGCTCGTCAACGCGCTCGCCGGCCGCGACGTGACGGCGGCGGGCGACGAGGTTCGCCCCACCACCGTGCAGCCGGTCGTGGTGGCCGCCCCCGATGTCGACGTCTCCTGGCTGCCGCTCGCGGAGATGGGCGCCCGGGTGAGCCGCAGCGACTCGCCGGCCGTGGCCAACATCGTGCTCGTCGACTGCCCCGACCCCGACACCCAGGCCGACGCCCCGCCCGAGTCGAGCGACCTGCGTCCGAGCGCCGCCAACCGCAATCGCGATCTTTTGGAGCAGGTGCTGCCCGCCTGCGACGTGCTGCTGCTCGTGGCCACGGTGCAGAAATACCGCTCCTGGATCGTGGCCCGCGAGGTGGCGGCCTTCGCCCCCGGCCGCCCGCTGCTGTTCGTGCAGACCCATGCCTCCCGCGACCCGGACATCCGTGACGACTGGCGGCGGGAGCTCGAGCGGCAGGGCTTCGTGGTGCCGCGGATCTTTCGCGTCGACGGCGTCGAGGCGGCGGCCCGGTCCGCCGCCGGGCTCGAACCCGATCCCGGGTTCCGCGAGCTCGTGGCGGCGATCGACGAGGAGCTCGTGGGGCGGGCCGCCCGGCGCGTGCGCCGGGCCGGCGCGCTCGAGCTGGCCGCCTGGTTCACGCGTCAAGCCGGCGGGCAACTCGACCGGGTGCGGGAACCGGCCCGCGAGTTCGCCACCGGTGTCGGTCGGGAACGCGACCGGCTCGAGGCGATCCTCGCTGCGGGCGTGACCGACCGGCTGCGTTCGGGCCGCGCGGCCTGGCAGCGGCTCGTGGCCGACGAGGTCATCGACCGCTGGCAGGGTGGGCCCTTCGCCCTGTTCTTGAACGTGACCGCGGCGCTCGGCGCGCTCTGGCGGCGCATGCGACCCGCCGGGGGCTTCGTGGGCCGGCTGTTGGCCGGCGTGCCCGCCGACGTCGCGGCCGGTCGCAGCGGCTGGCGCACGGTCGAGGAACTGGGCCTGGCCGCCGCGGAGGTGGAACAGTCGCGCAGCGTGCTCCGCGGGCTCGCGGCCCGCGCGGCCGTCTCCGAGCCGCTCGTGGGTCGCGCCCGCATCGAGCCGGGCGACCTGCCGGCGACGGCCGGCGCGCTGGTCGACCGGGCGGGCGACTGGCTTTCCGGGGGCATCGAGCGGCTCGTCGCCGAGCGGCGCGGGCGGATCGGCGGCTGGGCGGCCCGCTGGATCTTCGAGGCGCTCTTCTCCGCGCTCCTCGTGTTCGTGCTCGTGCGGGCGGGCTGGAACTTCTTCCACGGCAACCTCTGGCAGGGGCGGCCGGTCTCGGGCATCGGCTTCCTGCAGGAGGCCTTCGTGTGGGTGGTGCTGTGGGGCCTCGCGCTCCGCTGGCTGCTCTTGCGGCTGGTGCGGGCCGGCCTCGACCGCGACATCGCGGCGCTCGTCCGCGGGCTGCCGCAGGCCCGCATCGTCGATCCACTACTGGCCGACTTCGCCGCCGCGGCCGACCGCGTGGGCGACTATCTCGCCGACGGGGAGCGGCTGGCCGCCGAGGCCAACGCCCTGGCGGCCGCGATCACCGAGTCCACGGGCCTCGGCCACCTCCGCCGCGGCGACGCCTCTGGGAGTCCGGTCACGCCGTGACCGGATCACGCGCGAAGTCACGTGTCGCTGCGCGGATTCGGGGCCGGCGGTGATCCTCTCCGCGCCTCCGGCGATCGCTACGACGTGCCCGGGGATGACGGTGCGCCTCCCGGTGGCCGCGGATCGCCTGCGGCTTGTGCGAGTCTCCCCGACCGACCCCGCCGAAAGCATCTCGGGCTGCTGCCCCAGGAACCCGGTCACGCGGTGACCGGATCACGCAGGACATCGCCTGTTGGTGACGCGGCTCGGGGTTCCCCGTGCCATCTCGCCGGACGTTCGCTCCGCCCATCCTGGGCTTCGCTCACTCGATGCCAGCTGCGCTTCGGCATCCTGCCTGCGCTTGCTGCCAACGCCGCTCGATTGGCACGGGCAACCCCTCGCAGGTCCATTGAGGCGCTAGGTGGAACGTCGATCGAGGTCGCAGCCCTCAGTAGCCGCGGGCATCCTGCCCGCGGAATCCGCGAGCTATCCGAACCCGCATTCGGCGGGCAAGATGCCCGCCGCTACGAAAGGTGTTGGCAGCGACGAACCGGTCCAAGCTGCACGCCGACGGGCACCCCGTCGAAGCCCGCCTCGAGCCGCCGCTCCGTGGCGGTCCTGCTCGCCCGGAGGTGCGAGCAGCAGCGAGGCGAGGTGCACTCTAGCTGCCCCTCCGCCTCGCCTTAGCTTCCCGGGCCATGGATGGCCGCGCAGCTAACTGAAAAAGTTCTCGCCGAACAGGTTCAGCGGCGGCTTGGTCTCGACGGTGATGTCGCCGTTGACCCGCGTCTGGCAGGCCAGGCGCATCGTGCCCTCGTTGCCGATGTAGGCCAGCGACACCGCCAGCCGGGCCGATTCGAGCAGCCCCTTGCGGCTGGTGTTCTCCATGCCCTTGGTGATCAAGACGCGGCAGCTGCCGCACTGTCCGAGGCCGTGGCAGTTCAAAAACTTGTGCACGCCCGGGTAAAGCTGCACGCCCGCCCGCAGGGCCTCTTTCCGCAGATTCGCTCCGGCCGGAACCTGGATTTCCTTCTTTTCGCTCGTGAACGTGATCGTGGGCATGGGATTCTCTCGACCGGACGGGGATTTCCGGCCGATACTGTAGCCACGCGGGACGGGTCCGGCCAGCCGGTCGGGCGGAGTCCGCCGACGCGGAGCAATCGCCGGCCATGGCCCAGCTCACCAAGCACCAGCAGTCGATCGTCAAGCGGTACTACGACAATCTCGATACCGTGCTGCTCCAGCGGCTCGGGGAGCAGGTGACCGATCTCTACCTCGCCGAGGGCAAGAAGCGGGCCAAGCTCTGGGAGAGCATCGCGGGTTCGCTCGAGAAGCTGGGGGTGCCGAAGTCGCGGATCGAGCACGTCCGGGGCTCCGACGACGCCCGCCAACTGGCCACGCTCCTGCAGGAGTTGCTGGCGAAGGATTGACCGACCGGGACGGCTGCCGCATCCTGTGGCCTGACCCGTCCCCCCGGAATCCTCGCGCATGACCGCCTCCGCCCCGGCCGCCGACCGTGCCGCGCTCGTCGAGTCGCTCCGCTGGAGGAAGTTTCCCGTCCTCGACGACGGATTCGTCGCCCTCGTCGACTGCATGGGCGACGACGGCAGCGTCGTGCAGGCGGCCCGGGTGAGCTACGGGGCGGGCACCCGCAAGGTGAGCGACGACCGGCAGCTGATCCGCTACCTGATGCGGCACGCCCACACCACGCCCTTCGAGATGGCGGAGCTGAAGTTCGTCGTCCGCGTGCCGATGGACTGCTGGCGGCAGTGGATCCGCCACCGCACGGCGAGCGTCAACGAGTACTCCACCCGCTACTCGCTGGCGATCGACGCGATGCAGACCACCTCCGACGACGAGTGGCGCACCCAGGCCGCGAGCAATCGGCAGGGCTCGGGCGAGCCGCTGCCGCCCGCCGCTGGTCACGCGCACACGGCGGCCGAGCAGGCGCTCCAGGCCCAGGCCCGCAAGGTCTACGAGGCGCGGCTCGAGGCGGGCATCGCCCGCGAGCAGGCCCGCAAGGATCTCCCGCTCTCGACCTACACCGAGGCCTACTGGAAGATCGACCTCCACAACCTGCTGCACTTCCTCGCGCTGCGGATGGACGCCCACGCCCAGCTCGAGATCCGCCGCTACGCCGAGACGATCGGCCACGAGATCGTGGCCCCGCTGTTTCCGCTCGTCTGGGAAGCCTTCATCGACTACCGGATGGAGGCCGTCCGCCTCACGCGGCTCGACCGCGAGGTGATCCGGCGGCTCGCGGCGGCCGGCCGCGTGCCCGCCTCCGAGGCCGACTTCCTCGCCGTCCAGGATCCCTCCTGGCGGGACCTGGAACGCTCTCGCGAGCGGGACGAGTGCCACGGCAAGCTCGTCGCGCTCGGGCTCGTCGCGCCCCCATCCGCACCCCGGGAGTGACCGTGATGACCGCATCTTCAGCCGTCGAGGCGGAACTGCTCGACCTGAGCCGGCAGCTCTTGGCCGCCGTGGCCGCCGGTGATTGGCAGGCGTATCGGCGGCTCGTGGCCGATGATCTCACCTGCTTCGAGCCGGAGGCCCGCGGCCAGCTGGTCGCCGGCCTCCCGTTCCACGAGTTCTACTTCAGGCTGCCGGCCGAGCCCGCGAAGGGGCCGCGTCCGGTGAACAACACGATCGCCTCCCCGGTGGTCAGGCTGCTCTCCGACACCGTGGCGCTCGTGGCCTATGTCCGCCTCACGCAGACGCTCGACGACGCCGGCCGCCCGGTGACCAAGCCCTGCGAAGAGACGCGGCTCTGGCAGAAGATCGGCGGCAGTTGGAAGCACGTCCACTTCCACCGCAGCCCGCCGGGCTGACCGGCGAACTCCCGGTCGTTCACCAGCGGAGCACGACCTCGACCTCGGCGCCGGCCTCGTGCCGCCCGCTGCCGGCGGGCAGCGCGAGCAGCCCCTCGGCCCCGGCCATGCCGAGCAGGTCCGACGAGCCCGTCCAGGGCAGCGGCGTCGCGCCGAGGTTCCCGCGATCACGGACGATGCGGCACGGGAGGTAGACCGGCCGGTCGGCGGCCGCCTTGCAGGGGGCGAGGAGCCGGGCCCGCGTCCGCGGCAGGTGCCACTGGTCGTGGGGACGGTCGGCGAGGATCTGGAGCGCCGGCCGCACGAAGAGTTCAAAGCAGACGAGCGTGCTCGCCGGGTTGCCGGGCAGGCCGAACACGAGCGTGTCGGGCTCGCCACCGCCGCGGACGAGCCGCCCGAACCACACGGGCTTGCCCGGCTTGAGCCGCACCTTGTGAAACACCTTCTCGACCCCGCACTCCCGCAGGATCCCGGGCACGAGGTCGAGATCGCCGGCCGACACCCCGCCGGACAACAAGAGCACGTCGGCCGCCAGCCCCTGGGCCACGGCGGCCCGGATCGCCTCGGGCCTGTCCACGGCGATGCCCAGGGGAATCGGCTCTCCGCCGAGCAGGCTCACCGCCGCCGCCAGCATCGGGCCGTTGGAGTTGCGGGTCTGGCCGAAGGCCGGCTCGCGGTCGCAGTCGACGAGCTCGCTGCCGGTGGAAAGCAGCGCCACCCGCACGCGGGGCGCCGCGGCCACGTGCGTCGCGCCGGCCTCGGCGGCCAGGCCGATCTCGGCCGCCCGGAGCACGGTGCCGGCCGCGAGCACCTCCTGCCCCCGGCGGAACGCCGCCCCCTGGCGGGCCACGTGCTGACCGGGCCGAAAACGTGGGTCGGCCAGCCGCACGCGGCTCCCGGCGTGGGCGCCGGCCGTGCCGTCGAGGGCGCACTCGATCGGCACCACGGCCTCGGCGCCCGGCGGGAGCGGCGCGCCGGTCATGATTCGGGCGCACGTGCCGGGCCGGATCATGAGCGTGGTCACGTCGCCGGCGGCGAGATCGACCACCACGTCGAGCTCCACGGCCGCCGGCGCTGTGCCGCCGGCGTCGGCGGCGAAGTCGGCGTCGCGGACCGCGAACCCATCCATCATGGCGCGGTCCCAGGGGGGCGAGTCGCAGTCGGCGACGACGCCCGCGGCGAGCGGGCGGCCGCAGGCCTCGAAGAGCCGCTGCCGGCGCGGCGGCAGCGGCCGGCCCGTGGCCTCCACCAGCGCGATCGCTTCGGCCAACTCGATCATCGGGGGCTCAGGCGGCCGTCGAGCGCGGCGCGGTGGCGAGAAACGCCCGCAGCAGGTCGTAGCCGACGGGCGTGAGGAAGCTCTCGGGATGGAACTGCACGCCGTACACCGGCAGCGTCTTGTGCCGGATGGCCATGATCTCGCGGGTGCCGTCGGGCGCCGTCGACCAGGCGTCGACCTCGAAGTCCCGCGGCAGCGTGGGCGGGTCGATCACGAGGCTGTGATACCGCGTGGCCTCGATCGGCGTCGGCAGGCCGGCGAACAGTCCCTTCCCGGCATGCTCGATCGCATCGACCTTGCCGTGCATCAGCCGGCCGGCCCGCACGATCCGCCCGCCGAACACCTGGCCGATCGACTGGTGCCCCAGGCACACGCCGAGAATCGGCATCCTCCCGGCGAACCGGCGGACGACGTCGCAGGAGATCCCCGCCTCGTCGGGCGTGCACGGGCCGGGCGAGATCACGATGTGGCTCGGCGCCTTGCCGGCGATCTCGTCGCCGGTGATCTGGTCGTTGCGGTGCACCTCGACGGCGAGGTCGGGGGCGATCTCCCCGAACCGCTGCACGAGGTTCCAGGTGAAGGAGTCGTAGTTGTCGATGAGCAGCAGCATCGCGGACCGGGCGGCGGGGTGAGGTCCCGAATTGTAACCGACCCATCGGCGACCCCGTGGGGCAGACTT
>JBJTAA010000393.1:0-2257 GCA_046090525.1 Planctomycetota bacterium | reverse complement strand
CCTGCTGGTCCAGGAGTCCGGTCACTCCGTGACCGGATCACGCATGGCGCCGCATCTGGCAGCGCGGATTCGGGGCCGGCGGTGATCCTCTCCGCGCCTCCGGCGATCGCTCCGACTGGCCCGGGGGTGATGGTGCGCCTCCCGGTGGCCGCGTATCGCCTGCGGCTTGTGCGAGTCTCACCGACCGACCCCGCCGAAAGTGTCTCAGCCTTCCGGTCACACTCAGGAGTCCGGTCACGCCGTGACTGGATCACGCCAGACGCCGCCTTCGGGAACGCTTGCTGGCAGTCTGCGGCTACGGGCCGGTCGCCGCCCACATCCCGCTCACACGCGGGCCGGGCGGAACCAGCGGCCGAGGCGGGTCGAGAGCAGGGCCGGCAGCACCACGAGATCGCCCACGAGCGCCGCGGCGACCAGCAGGGAAAGCATCCAGGCGAATCGCCTCGTGGGGGCGAACGGGCTCGCCGTGAAGGCCAGGATGCCCAGCCCGCAGACGAGCGCGCTCTGCAGGAGCGCGGGCGCGGCGTGGCGGAAGGCCGCCTCGACCGCCGCCACGCGGCCGACGCGGGTGGCCGCGCTGCCGGAGGCCGCCAGGCCGCGGCGGAAGAAGGTCAGGAAGTGGAACGTGCCGTCCACCGCCATGCCGAGCGCCACCGAGGCGGTCATCACGCTGCCGATGTCGAGCGTGGCCCGCGTCCAGCCGAGCAGTCCGAACAAGACCGCCATCGGGAAGACGTTGGGAATCATCGCCAGCAGGCCCGCGACCACCCCGCCCTCGACCACCATCATGACGAGCGAGATCACGACGCAGGCCGAGAGGAAGCTCATGAACAGGTCCCAGAGGAGCGTGTTCTGGATCGCGTTGATCAGGGGCATCGCGCCGGTGAAGACGGCCTCCACACCCCGGGCGGCGCCGCCGTGGGTGGTGATGACCGGCTCCACCACCGCCCGCACCTCGCCGAGGAACGCGGCGTAGTCGAGGCCCGCGAGCGCGGACGTGCGGGCCGTCACCCGCCAGACTTGGGCCCCCTCCACCTCGCGGACGAGCCGCATCGCGGACAGTTTCGAGAGCCGATCCTCGAGCCGTCGCGCGATCAGCACCTTGCGGGCGACCGTACGGGTGCCCGAGGCCTCGGGCAGATCGGGGACGAACAGGTCGGCCGACATGATGCCGGCGACCGGCGGGAGCGTCTCGAGCGCCGCCCCCACCTCGCGGACCATGTCGAGCCGCTCCGCCGGGCGGATCTCGCTCGTGGCGTCGAACCGCACGAGCACCTCCACCGGCACCAGCGGGCCGATCTCCCGCTCGAGCCAGGCGTAGTCGCGGACCACGCGGCTGCCGGGATTGAAGAGCGTGTCGATGCCCACCGAGGTGCGAATGCCCCCCACGCCCCCGGCGGCGAACGCCACCGTCGCCGCGGTGACGGCCGTGATCACGGCTGCCCACCGCGTCACCCAGCCGGCCCCGGGCAGGCCCGCAGGCGGTTCGGAGCCATCGACACGGCGGCGGATCGGCCAGCGGGCGAAGATGCCCGGCAGCACGAGAAACGTGACCACGAGCGTGCCGAGCACGCCCACCGCCGCGTGGAAGCCGAACACGCGGATCGGGTCGAGTTCGCTGACGACGAGCGAGGCCAGCCCGATCGCCGTGGTGCCCGCCGACAGGCTGCACGGCAGCCAAGCGACCCTGATCGCCCGCACCGCCGCGCCCCGCCCCTGGCCCCGGCGATACTCCTCCACGAGGTAGTTCACCAGGTGGATGCCGCCGGCGACGCCGAGCGTGAGCACGAGCAGCGGCATCACGATCAGCACCGGGTTCATCCGGTCGCCCCACAGGCCCACCGACGCGAAGGCCAGCCCCACGCAAAAGAGCGACAGCAGGAACACGACGACCGCGTAGCGGAAGGATCGCAGCGCGATCCAGGACAGGATGAACACGATCACGGCGGCCGGCGGACCGTAGACCCGCATGCTCTCGTCCGCGGCTGCGTCGACCGCCACGTCGTCGACTACCGGGCCCCCGAGATGGAGGTCGGCGTCGGCCACCCCGGCGGTGTCGCGGAGCGTGTCGCGAATCCACTGCACCGCCCGCCGCCGATCGGCGCGGCCCTCGAGCGTGAACCCGATCACGACGCAGGTCTGCTCGCCGTCGGGCCCCACGAGCACGCCCCGGAGCCGCTCGCTGGCCGTCTGACGGTCGAGCGAGAGCGGCGGGGCGGTGAGCCGCTCGACCGCCTGCCGTCCCGAGGCGGCGCCG
>JBJTAA010000392.1:0-3565 GCA_046090525.1 Planctomycetota bacterium | reverse complement strand
GACGCCAGTGGATCACTCGCGATTTCGCCCCCTTGAGACGTTTCCTTGGGGCTGGCATGCGGTTTGCCCCTTAAGGATCACAGCCTGTCTCCGATTCCGGCGATTGCCTGTTTCGGCCCGAAGCCGAGTGAGCGATTCCTCGGCGACCTGTTCCTCCCCTTTTGATCTCGCCCACCACTTTGGCACCTCTGCTGATTCCGTCCGCACGTTGGGGCGGGGAACTGTGGGGCTGTCATCGCGTTCTCCATCCCTCGGCTCCCCGCCATGCCACACGCTGCGACATCCTCTCAATCGGCCTCCGGTCGCTTTCCCGGCTATCAGACCGAGGGCTTCTACGACGAGATGTTCCTCGCCGATGGAACCCCCCGCACCCGTGCCGAACTGCTGGCCCGCCGGCTGCAGCAGTTGTCCCCTGGGGAGCTGACCCAACGGCAGCGGGCCGCCGACCAGGCGCTCCTGAACATGGGCATCACGTTCAACGTATACGGGCACGAGGCGGGGACCGAGAAGATCTGGCCCTTCGATCTCATTCCCCGCATCCTCGAAGAGGCCGAGTGGCAGCGGATTGAGTCGGGGTTGAGGCAGCGGATCAAGGCCCTCAACCTGTTCATCGACGACATGTACCACGAGCAGCGGATCATCAAGGATGGGATCTTCCCCCGCGAGATGATCGAATCGAGCCGCAACTTCCTCAAGCAGTGCGTCGGGCTGAACCCCCCGCGGGGGGTCTGGTGCCACATCACGGGGACCGACCTGGTCCGCGACACCGACGGAACCGTCTACGTGCTCGAAGACAACCTCCGCTGTCCCTCGGGCGTCTCGTACGTGCTCGAGAACCGCGAGGTCATGAAGCGGACCTTCCCGCAGCTCTTCGAGGGGCAGCGGATCAGCCCCGTCGAGGACTATCCCGAGAAGCTGCTGGCGATGCTCCAGTACGTGGCCCCCCGGCAGGCCCGCGACCCGACCGTGGTCGTGCTCACGCCCGGCATCTACAACTCGGCCTACTTCGAGCACAGCTTCCTGGCGCGGCAGATGGGGGTGGAGCTCGTGCAGGGCTCCGACCTCGTCGTGCAGGACGACGTGGTGTTCATGCGGACCACGCGGGGCCTCGAGCGGGTGGACGTGATCTATCGGCGGATCGACGACGACTTCCTCGATCCGCTCGCCTTCCGGTCCGACTCGCTGGTGGGCGTGCCGGGCCTGATGGCGGCCTACCGCAAGGGCAACGTGGCGCTCGTCAACGCGCCGGGCACCGGCATCGCCGACGACAAGGCCGTCTACGCCTACGTGCCCGCGATCATCCGCTACTACCTCGGCGAGGACGCGATCATCCCCAACGTGCCCACCTTCGTGTGTGGCGAGCCCGCCCAGTGCGACCACGTGCTCGCGAACCTCGAGAGCCTCGTGGTCAAGCCGGCCAATGAGTCGGGGGGCTATGGGATCGTGCTCGGGCCGAGAGCCTCGCGGGAGGAGCTCGCCGCCTGCCGGGAGCGGATCCGGGCCAACCCGCGGAACTACATCGCCCAGCCGATGCTCTCGCTGTCGCGGGTGCCGACCGTCGTGGGCGACACGCTCGAGGGGCGGCACGTCGACCTCCGCCCCTTCATCCTCTACGGCGAGGAGATCTACGTGCTCCCCGGGGGCCTCACGCGGGTGGCGCTCGTGAAGGGCTCGCTGGTGGTCAACTCCTCGCAGGGGGGCGGCAGCAAGGACACCTGGGTCGTCCACACGGGAAGGTGACGAAGCGATGCTCTCGCGGGTGGCCGACAGCGTCTACTGGATGAACCGTCAGATCGAGCGGGCCGAGAACGTGGCCCGTTCGGTCGAGACGGCGCTCGACCTGGCGCTCGAGGGCACGATCAGCCATGGCCGGCTGTGGACGGCACTCGTCAGCACCTTCGGCGACCAGGAGGTGTTCCAGGCCCGGCACGGCGCGGCCGACCAGGCGAGCGTGATCTCGTTCCTGGCCTTCGACACGACGAATCCCAACTCCATCGCCGCCTGCCTGCACGCGGCCCGCGAGAACGCCCGCACCGTCCGCGACATGATCAGCTCCGCGATGTGGGAGGAGATCAACAAGGCCCACCTCGAGGTCCAGTCGGCGGCCCGGCGGTATGGCGGCTGGCTGCACCCGCGGGAGTTCCTCGAGGACGTGAAGCGTGCCAGCCAGCTGATCACCGGCGTGGCCGACGCCACCATGTCGCACGGCGAGGCCTGGCACTTCGGCCGGCTGGGCCGGCTCGTGGAGCGGGCCGACAAGACGAGCCGCGTGCTCGACGTCGAGACTTTTTTCCTCCAGCCGGCCGCCGGCGGACCGCCGGCGGACCAGGCCGCCCCGGAGTCGCTCCGGCCGGAACGCAACGGCCTGGCGGGCGAGCCGGCGGCGGGTGACGCGGTCCGCTGGTCGGCCGTGCTCGAAAGCGCCAGCGCCCTCGAGATGTACCGCAAGCAGTACGGAGCCGTGTCGCGGCGGAACGTGGCCGAGTTCCTGATCTTCGACCGCTTCTTCCCGCGGGCGATGCACTTCTGCCTGATGAAGGCCGAGGAGTCGCTGCTGGCGATCACGGGCGGCTCCAAGGGCTCCTACACGAACCCCGCCGAGCAGCAGCTCGGCCGACTGCGGGCCAAGCTCGACTACGGGGCGATCGACGAGGTGCTCGCCGGGGCCGGCGGCCTCCATGGCTTCCTCGACGGCTTCCAGACCCGGCTCAACCGCGCGAGCGACGCGATCCACGAGACGTTCTTCGCGATCCGGCCGCTCGGCCATCCGGCCGAGACAGCCACCTGACCCGCCGCGGCCTGCCTCAAGCAGATTCACGATCGCCGTGGCGACGATGCCGGAAGCTGAGCGGGCCCTGCTCCTCCAAACTGGGATGCGCCCTACCGGCCCCGGACCGCGTAGCGGGCGATGCCGGCGAGCATCCGGCGGAAGACGAGCTCGTGGAGCGGCCAGATTCCGTACCAGTAGGCGAGGCCGCCGAGACCGCGGGGGTCGAACACGGCCGTCTGGTGGATCGTGACGTCGCCGTCGCGGGGCACCACCTCGAACTCCAGCCAGCCCCGCCCCGGCAGCTTCATTTCGGCCGCCAGCCTCAGCCGGCGCGGCGGGTCACAGACCTCCACCTTCCAGCAGTCGAGCGTGTCGCCCGTGCGAAGCCGTTCAGGATCGCGGCGCCCGCGGGACATGCCGGGGCCGCCGATCAGCCGATCGAGCCAGCCGCGGGCCTGCCAGAGCCAGTCGCAGGCATACCAGCCGTTGGGGCCGCCGATCCGCTCGATCGCCGCGAAGGCCCGCTCCGGCGCGACCGCCACGATCGTGTGGCGGTGATCGACGAGCCGCGTCCCCTCGTGCACGCCCCCGTAGCGATGCGGTAGGTCCTCCACGTCGGCGACGTCGGCCCAGCGCTTGCCGGCGAAGACGGCATCCTCCTGCTCGGCCGCCTCGCGAACGGCCGCGGCCAGGCTCCGGGGGCGGATGCTGAACTCCCGGGTCGCCGCGTCGCTGGTCACCACCGTCGGGTTCTTGAGGCCGTCGATCAACTTCCTTCCCACCTTCGAATACTTC
>JBJTAA010000391.1:0-2063 GCA_046090525.1 Planctomycetota bacterium | reverse complement strand
AGGTGAGTTATCGCCTGCCGGCCGCCGGCACCGGCAAGGCGTCGGCGATCGTGACGGGGAGCGAACTCGAGGGATCGCTCGAGCGCACCTGCCAGACGACGTTCCTGGATCCCTGAGGATTCCGGCGTCCTGCTGCCCTGTGGGCTCGGGGTCGCCCATGCCGTCTCGCCGGGCGCTCGCTGCGGGCATCCTGCTGCCTCGGGGATTCCCGGCCTGGTTGATCCTGTCGCGTCGGTTGTAGCGATTGCTCGGCCGAAACCGGATCTGCCGCGACGCCCGAAAACCTGCCTGCGTCCACCAGCCTGGCGACGATCCGATCCCACGGGGAAACGGAGCGCATGGATGCGGTCCGGATGTGCCAGGGGCAGGGAGGAACAGCCATGCGCTTCGCGTGCGCGGTGGCCGTCGTGGCCGCACTCTGTGGCGGCGGAATCGTCGGGGCGACACAGTTCCCGTCGGAAGGCTCCGCGAGTCGGGCCTCGTCAGCCGCATCCGTCAACCGCGTGTACGCCTCCGGGATCGTGGGCGCCTCGTTCGCGTCGCTCTCCAGCGGCGGGGTCAACACCGGCGGGCTCGGGCCGGTCGCGAACACCGGCACGGCCACCGACGACCTGTTCACCGCCGGCGGCGCCCTGGGCGTGGCGCTCGACCGCGACAACGGCCAGTTGCGGGTCGAGGTCGAGGGCCGTGGCCGCGACGCCTTCATCGGTGAGACGGGCAGCGTCTTCGATCCGTTCCAGTACGACGTCGAGGCGAAGGACGGCTGGAGCGTCACCGCCAACGCCTGGCGGGACGTTTTTCTGGGCGACCGCTGGGGCGCCTATGCCGGCGGCGGCATCGGCGGCGGCGGCTACCGGCTATTCGCGGCCGACGACGTCTCGACCGGCTCCGGCCCCGTCGGCGGCTTCGCCTGGCAGGCCGGCGGCGGCGTGATCTGGGAGGTGACCGACCGGATGACGCTCGATCTCGGCTACCGCTGGTTCGCGATCGACACGCTCTCGACGCCGCTGGCGCTCAGCGACGGCACGCCCACGGGCAACTACACGAGCGCCTTCGGGGCCAGCGAGCTGCTCCTGACCGTGCGGGTCTACGAGCCCTTCCGGCGGTGGATGCGATAGGGCAGGCTCAGTCGATCACGATCGGCTCGCGGCCGGGCTGCTTCGCGAGCGACTCGTGATGGGCGAGCAGGTGGTCGATCGCCCGCACGAAGGCCGGCACGTGCTCGTGGGAGAGCACCGTCTCGGCGAGGTCCGCCGTCTTCAGCCGGCGGATCATCCGCTCGCGGAACGGCTTGTCGTCGATCAGCCGCACGCCGAGATCGAGAAACTCCTGATCCGAGGCGGCCACGAGCTCGTCCAGGCCGACGCGGCGGAGCAGATAGGCCGTCGAGAGGTTGTAGAACCGGTTGCCGGCCAGCGTGAGGATCGGCTGGCGGAGCGTGAGCAGATCGACGGCCGTGTTGTAGCCGCCGAAGGGATGGCCGTCGAAGGCGACGTGGGCCCCTTCGAGCGCCCGGAGATAAAGCTCCTGCGGCAGGTCGGGAAAGACGCGGACCCGCTCGGGCCCGAGGATCTCGTGGATCGCCCGCTCGAGCGGAATGAAGCCGTTGCCCATCACCGCCCCGCCGGGGAAGAAGTGAAACACCACCGGCGTCGTGGCCCGGTCGGCGATCATCTTCAGTCGCCGCAGATGCTCGGCGTTGATCTTCTGGGCGCTCCATGTGCAGTTGACGATCACCGGCGAGTCGGGGAGCGACGGATGGGTGAGCCGGTAGTCGAGGGGCACCGGAGCCTGCCCGCAGCCCGGGATCAGCACGAGCCGCTCGGAATAGTGCTCCCGGGCCCGCTCGGCCACCTCGGTGTCGCGGCCGCCGATCCAGTAGTCGATCTTGGCGCCGAAGGTGCTGACCGGATGGCCGTAGTTGGCCACCTGGATCGGGGCGATCCGCATGTTGGCCAGGAAGATGCTCTCCAGGCTCATTCCGATGTCGGGAAAGTAGGCCAGGGCGAAGTCGTTGTCCGCGAAGGCCGAGAGGTCGGTCAGGTCGCGGGCGGCGTCGTAGC
>JBJTAA010000390.1:0-8558 GCA_046090525.1 Planctomycetota bacterium | reverse complement strand
CCGCCGGCTGTCGCGAACCGGGCCCGCCCCGCGGTGCCGTCCAGGGAACGGTCACTGTGGGCGGGGCGGCCGTGGCCAACGGCGTGATCCGGTTCTTTGCCTTGGGCGATGGCATCGGCAGCGACGGCCCGATCACCGCCGGCCGCTACGAGATTCCCGCCGAGCGGGGCCTGTCGCGCGGCACCTACCGGGTGGAGATCTCGGCCCTCAAGCCGACCGGCCGCCGGGTGCCCGACCCCGACGCCGGTCCGGGCGACATGAAGGACGAAGTCGTCGAGACGATCCCAGTCCAATACAACCGCAACTCACGACTGAAGATCGACTTCGATCCCACGGAGAAGCGGACGCATGACTTCCAGCTGGCGGTGCCGTGATGATGGATAGGCGCCGGATGCCTCGTGTGGCCGTGACGCTCGAGTGGGTGCTCCGGGCGTGCCTCGTTCTCTGGGTGGCGCTGCCGGCGGCGAATGCGGCCGAGCCGGCGCCTGGGAAGCGTCCGCCGAACATCGTGCTGATCGTCGCCGATGATCTCGGCTACGGAGGGCTGGGCTGCTACGGCCAGCAGCTCGTGCAGACTCCCCACATCGATGCACTCGCCCGAGAGGGCCTGCGATTCACGGATTTTTACGCCGGAAGTTGCAAGTGCATGCCGTCCCGGAGCGCGCTCATGACGGGACAGCACACGGGCCACACCAGGGTGCGGGCGAACAGCGCGACCCAGACGCTCTCGGCCGAGGACGTCACGCTCGCGAAGGTTCTGGCTCAGGCGGGCTACGCCTGCGGCGGGTTCGGCAAGTGGGGGCTGGGCGACGTCGGCACCGCCGGGGCTCCCGGGGCGCACGGCTTCGGGGAATGGGTGGGGTTCCTCGACCAGGCCCAGGCCCATTTCCACTACCCGGACTGGATCTGGCAGGGGGGCGAGAAGACGCCGCTGACAGGCAACGACTTCGCGGCCGGCCGCCGAACGACCTACGCACCCGACGTGATCCACTCGGCCGCGCTCGATTTCATCCGCCGACACCGATCCGGCCCCTTCTTCTGCCTGCTGGCCACCACCATTCCGCATGCCGAACTGCTCGTCCCGGAGGACTCCCTGGCCGAGTACGACGGCAGGTTTCCCGAGACGCCCTATGTCGGTGATCACTACGCCAGCAACCCCAAGCCGCGGGCCACCTACGCCGGGATGATGACCCGCTTCGACCGGGACGTGGGCCGGCTCGTGGCCTTGCTCGACGAACTGGGCATCGGAGAGGAGACGATCGTGCTCTTCACGAGCGACAACGGGCCGATCAATGCGGGGGGGGCGGATCCGTGGTTTTTCCGCAACGCCGGCCCGCTTCGCGGCCTCAAGTTTTCGCTCTACGAGGGGGGCATCCGCGTGCCGCTGATCGCACGCTGGCCGGGGCGAGTCACGGCCGGCAGCCTCACGGGGCAGGTCGGGGGCTTCGAGGATCTGCTCCCCACGTGCTGCGAACTCGCGAACGTTGCGCCGCCACCGGGGATCGACGGCGTCTCGCTCGTGCCCACGCTCCTCGGTGAGGCCGGCCAGCGGCAGCGCCCCTACTCTTATTGGGAAGACGGCGAACCGGGGGCGCTCGCCCAGGCGGCCCGGGTCGGGAACTGGAAGGCCGTTCGCCCGCAGGCCGGGGCGCCGCTGGAACTGTACGACCTCGCCGCCGACATCGGCGAATCCCGTGACGTGGCGGCCGAGCATCCTGCCATCGTGGACAAGATCGAGGCGATCCTGAGGGAAGCCCACGTCGACCGCCGTGACCCGTGAACCGGTGCCTCCCCGAGCCGACGATATGCCGCCGCCCGACCGGGTGAACTCACTTCCCTGCCGCGGCCCAGCGCTTCATCGTGGCGATGTTGGCTTCGACGGCGGGAATGCCGAGTTCGCGATACACCTGCATGTCGCTGTCGTACATGGCGTCCGACTCGGGCCCCAGGTCGCGAGTCTCGACGATCCACTGATCGAGGCGGCCGCGGAGCGCGGCGAGCGTGGTGGCATTGGCGGGATCGGCCGCGAGGTTCTCGAGCTGCCAGCGGTCCTCCCGCCAGCGGTAGAGCTCCTCGGCCGGCCGCGTCGGGGCGAACAGGAGCCGCGTCGTTTCCGGAGCGAGTCGACCAGCGTCGTGCAGCGACCGCAGCGCCAGCAGCGCGGGTCGGGCGTCCTTGTAGGCATTGGGCTGCAGCAGCGGCCGAGCCGGGTAGAAGTTGCGGATGTAGAGCCAGTCGGCCGTGCGGACGCTCCGAATCCGGTCCACCGTCTCGTCGCAGCGGTCGCGGGCCGCGAACACCGCCTCGCGGGGCTCGTAGCCCGGCGCGAACACGTTTCGCCCCTGCATCGCCGTGGGGATCTGCAGCCCGGCCATGGCCAGCGAGATCGCCGGCATGTCGATCTGCTCGATGAGATCTTCCCGCACCTCGCCCCGCGGGACTCCGGGGCCGCGAACGATGAAGGGCACGTGCGTCCCCTCGTCGTAGAGAAACTGCTTCGCGCGCACATGGCTGATGCCATGATCGGTCATGAAGATCACGAGCGTCTCGTCGAGCAGGCCTTCGTCCGCCAGCCGCCCGATCACCCGGCCGACATGGGCGTCGGTGAGCCGCACCGCATCAAGGTAGGCCGCCCGGTCGGCCAGCAGCACGCCGTCGCGGGGCAGGTAGGGGGGCAGGGTCACCGTCCCCGGATCGGTCGCGGCACCGAACGCGGCCGCGGCCTGGCGCGGAAGCCGTTCCAGCCCCCCCTCGCCGTCGCGGAGCTTGCCGCCGGGCAGCTGCACCTGCATGAAGAAGGGCTGGCCGGGTTTCCGGCCCGCCCAATCCTCGCCGTCGTAGATGGCGGCGTCCCACTCGAAGTTGTAGTCGGTCTTGCCGAGCGGCTGTGGCCGGTCGCCCGGGCTCTCGGCGCCGCCTGGCAACCCGTCACCGATGCAGGTGTACCAGCCGGCTTCCTGGAAGATGGCGGGCACCGGCCGCACGCCGGCGGGCAGTTCGATCGTGAGCTGGCCGCGGCCGCTGCGGTGATGATGGGCCCCGATCGTGGTCTGGTACATCCCCGTGATCATCGCCGAGCGACAAGGGGAGCAGACCGGCGCCGTCACGAAGGCATGGGCGAATCTCGTTCCCTCGGCGGCCAGGCGATCGACGTGCGGGGTGGGCACCGCCTTGGAGCCGTAGCAGCCGAAGTCGGCCGACATGTCGTCGACCACGATCCACAGGATGTTGGGCCGGTCGCCGGCCGGAGCCGTCGACGCGACGGTGACTGCGACGAGCCAGAGCAACACGAACACGATGCCACGCATGATCGCACCTTCGAGGGTTTCCGCAGCCGGAGCCGGCAGCTACCGATCTCGCAAGGATACCCTGCCAGCAGTGGCCGGCTCCGTTCCGATTCGGCACGGACGATCGGAATCACTTGTCACTCCCCTTCGCTGCACGTATTATCCGGCCTCCGCGGGGGGAGCACCCGGCAGGTGAAGTCCAGGATGTGTCCCAGAGGCCGTGCCGTTCGCATGCGTCGCGCTGGGGCGGCCGAAGGCACCGCTGCCGGCACGATGACGGTCATCGGCCCGGAGTCCCGGAGCGGCTGCGCCACGAATCGCTTTCTGCTTCCTTCCGTCCCTCGTCTGCCGTGACGGCATCGAAAGGCACAGCGCATGGATCAACTCGGCAAGGCCTGGACCCGCCGCGAGTTTCTCGGGGCCGCCCCGGTGGCGTTCGCAGCGTTTCACGCCGTTGCGGGATCCTCGTCCGTCGAGGAACAGTTTCGCGACTGGATTCGGCCCCACGTCGTCAAGCCGGACACATTGAAGATGTTTCTCGACCCGAAGGCCAAGGCCTGGGCCCGCTTCGACCCGACCTTCGGCTACCTCCTCCGCAACTCCTTCGTGCGGGACGGCGTCGATGGATGCCACACCTTGGCACGCTACGAACCGACCGGGCAGCGGATGCAGGTCAACTTCCGGGATCAGCCCTGCCGCATCCACACCTACGGCGACAGCTTCACGCAAGGCCACCAGGTGAGCGACGGGGAGACGTGGCAGGAGGTCCTGGCGGCGCACTTCTGCGAACCGATCCGGAACTTCGGCATCGGCGGCTTCGGCGTCTACCAGGCCTATCGCAGGCTGGTGATGAACGAGCAGTCGGAGATGAGCGCGAAGAACCTGATCTTCAACATCTGGGGCGACGATCATTGGCGAAGCGTCTACGCCTGGCGTTGGCTCGCGTTTCCGCAAAATATCCTGGATTCGATGGCGGGGGCCATGTTCCATGCCAACCCCTGGGTCCATGGCCGGCTGGATGACGCGGGCGATCTCGTCGACAAGCCGAACCTCTGCCCCACCGAACAATCGCTCGAACAGCTCTGCGACCTCGACTTCATCGTCGAGACGTTTCGCACCGACGAGATCGCGCAGTTGCTGTTCGCCGAACGCACGGGCACCCTGGCGGATCCGACGACCTTCGCATCCACGGCACGTCGCGCGGGGGTCGACCCCGGTGATCTGTCGAGTGCCGCGGCCATCCAAAAGGCCGCCAACCGGGTGCTGCAGGGCTATGCCGTGCGGGTCGGGATGAAGGTGATGGAGCGACTGAAGCGGTTTTGCAGCGAGCAGGACAAGAACCTGATCGTGCTCTTGAGCTATCCGGCTGGGGCCGTGTGGCATGGCTGCACTCGGGGTTCACCGGATGACCCGCACCACGTCGACTGGCATCCCCAGATCTTCCGCCAGCACCTCGATCAGTTGGGCATCCCGTGGATCGACAGCCTGCCGGCCCATGTGGCGGAGTTCGACTCGTTCAAGCTCTCGGCTCAGGACTACGTCGACCGGTACTACATCGGCCATTACAACCCCACGGGAAACCACTTCTTCGCGTACGCCATCAAAGACAGGGTCCGCGATTGGCTGAGCCCCCCGCCGCCCGCGTATCAGCATGGGGACGAGCCTCTGATCCGATTCAAGGAGTATCTGCCCGGATGAACCTGCTGCGATCGCACGATAGCCCCGACGACCGGCAGGGCCGGAACGGGTGCGACCCAAGCCTTGCGGGGGAGAGCCCCCACTGGTAGGAGTTAGTTCGGTGTCGGTGTTCGCGAACAGGCCGGCGACATGACGGTGTGTTCAGCCGTGGGGACGCCTCCGCGGCCGCCTCGTTCCTGACCAAAGTTCGTTCTTCAGTCAGCTTGCTCACGGAGAAGATTGCCCATGCCGCGCCGCCATCGCCAGTCCGACCGCCAACGCGACTGCCGTGCCGTTCCCGGTCCGGAAGCACTTGAACCGAGGCACCTGCTCGCGGGCGTGGAGTTGGTGCGAAACGGAAGCTTCGAATCGCCGGTGAACGCGACCTTCGGGCCCGCAGCCGATCACTGGCAGGAAGCGCCCCCCGGGGCCCCGTTCCCGAGCGTCGTCAACTACCCGTGGCTCGCCAGCCCGGGGATCTGGAACCTGACCGGCCCCAATCCCGAGGGCAACCAGATCGGCGTGCTCGCGGGCAACGCCGCGCAGACCGTCGGCACCCTGCAGGCCGACAAGCTCTACACGTTCTCCTACTCCGTGTACTTCCGTTCGGCCCAGCCGTTCGAGGGCGACTTGACCAGCAACCTGTGGTCCGGCGACATCCTCGGCACGAACCTGCCCAACCCGCTGCCCATCAACCAGTGGATCGACGTCTCGGCCACGATCAACACGTCGCTGCCGACCTATGCGAGCCTGATTGGCAGGCCCTTGAAGGTGCACTTCTATTCCACGGGCGCCTACAACGAGATCCTGCTCGACGGGGTCAGCCTCATGATGGAGGACGCACCGCCGCCGGCGCCGGTGACCTACTACGTCAGCTCGAGCACGGGCAACGACGCGAACGACGGGTTGTCGCCGGGCACCGCGTGGGCGAGTTTCTCGCCCTTTGTGCCCATGACGCTCGGCCCGGCCACCACGGTCCAGCTCAGGCGCGGCGATGCCTGGCCCAACAGCCAGCTGGTGCTCGCCGGGAAAGGAACGGCGACCGCACCGATCCGGCTGACGGCCTACGGCGAAGGGGCCCCTCCGCTGATCACGGGCATCAACGTGACTGACAAGGCCGCCGTGGTGATCAACAATGGCTCGAACTGGGTCATCGATTCGCTCGATCTGCGCCAGGCCAAGGTCGGCCTCTACCTCCGCTACACGGGTGGCAACACCGACGGCACCGGGGCGATGTTCAACAACACGAACATCACCGTGTCGAACATGCACTTCCAGGACATGAACCACCCCTGGAACAACCCGGACGGCAGCATCACGGTGCAGCCGCCATTCGAGCTGTCATGGGGCGCCGGGATTTGGGTCGGGGGCAGCATTCCCTCCCCTCCCGGCGGTCCATGGGCTTCCGCGTCCACCACGGTGCTCGACGGCCTGACCGTGCGGCACAGCAGTTTCCAAAACGTGCAGACCGGCGTCGGAACCGGCTGGTACTTCCCGCCCGCCTACAAGCGGCGGCTGCTCAACGTGACGCTGGAGGATTCCTGGGTCACCGGCGCCGCGAACGGCGCGTTCGCCTTCTTCAACACCTCCGACTTTCAGGTGCGGCGGTGGGACACCTGGCTGGGCGGCACCATGTTTTTCTCGGGGGGCACGACGGCGTCCTTCCTCCAGGACATGGACAACGTGCTGATCGAGGATTCCGAGTTCGCCTACAACAAGCGCAACCAGACCGGCAACGACGGCGTCGGGATCGACTTCGAGGGGAACGTCTCCAACGCCATCTTTCGGCACAACGTGATCCACAACAACGACGGCGCCGGAATTCTGATCCTGCCCACCAACGGCAACAACACCGGCCTCCAGATGACCTCGAACACGCTCTGGAACAACGCGCGGAATCCGCTCGACTCCGGGCAGAACAAGGAGGCCATCGCGTCGAACAACTCGCACTCCGGGCAGTTCGCCAACAACGGGGTCTACCTGGGGACGGACACGATCAGCGGCCTTGCCGTCTACAACAGCCAGACCCGGTGGAACGCCCTGTTCCAGGCCAACCTGGGGAACAACCGGACGGGAACGAGCTGGGCGGCGGTTTCCGGCCGGCCCGTGGCGTGGGACTTCACGACCGGCGTGGCTGGCTGGGGGAACGCGCAGGGCTGGTCGGGGTTCGGCGAAAGCGGCGGCCGGCTCGTGGGCACCTCCTCCGGAACCGATCCGAACGTGGAAAGCGCGCCGACCTGGGTGAACACCCGGGAGCGCCGCTGGGTGCTGGTGCGGATGAGCCAGACCCAGGGCGATTCGGGGCAGCTCTTCTTCCAGACCGAGACCGACGCCACCTGGACGCCCGCCAAGTCGGTCACCTTCCCCATCATCGCCGACGGCGTGATGCGCACCTACGTGGTGGACATGGGACAGTCGGCCGATTACCGCGGCGTGGTGACCCGCTGGCGCCTCGCTCCGACGAACGCCGCGGGGTCGGCGATCACGATCGAAGACTTCGAGTCGCGGATCGACCCCTACCTGCAGACCGCCGCGGCGATCGACACCAACGTCGTGGATGTGGCCTTCAACATGGCGATGCTGCCCGGCGGGGGCGTGCTCGACCCGGCGAACTTCACCCTTTCCGGCCCGGGCCGGGGAACCCTCGCCGCGAACCCCGACTCGGTGTCGCAGATCGCGACGGCAGCCGGGCCCGTGTTCCGCCTGAAGTGGAACACCGGGGTCGCCACGGGTGCGGCGGCCACGGTGACGGTGACCAACGTGCAGAATGCACGCGGCTACGGGATCGGCACCGGGTCCGGCGTGAACTCCACGACCTTCAACACCATTCCGGTCACCATCGTCGTCGACACCCCTGCCAACTCGACGCAGACGCAGGCCCAGGCTGGTCATCCGCTGCTCACGGCGCAGAACGCGACGACCGTGACGAAGCGCGGTGGCGGCACGCTCGTCCTCGACGGGGCCAACACCTACGTTGGCGGGACGCGGGTCGAGGCGGGCCACGTGATCGTGCGGAACCTCTCGGCCCTCGGATCCGGGCCGCTCGAGGTGCTGCCGGGTGCCCGGGTCACGTTCGAGGTCGGCGTCGGCCGGGTGAACCTCGCCAACCTCGTCGTGCACCAGGGGGCCAGGATCGACGTCGGCCGCGGCGGGTTGGTGCTGCCCGCGGGCACGATGTCAGCCGCCGCCGTTCGGGCGCTGCTGATCTCCGGTCGCAACGGCGGCAGTTGGGACGGCCCCGGCATCTCGACGTCGAACGCCCCGGCCGGGAGCCAGCGGGCGGTGGGGTACACCGTGAGGCCCGATGGCTCGATCGTGGTGGCCTGGGCGGCTCCCGGCGACGCGACTCTCGAAGGAGTCGTGGACCTGCTCGATCTGCTCGAAGTCCTCGGCTCAGGCACCTACGAGACGGCCGCGCCGGCGGTCTGGTCCCAGGGCGACTTCAACTACGACGGCATCGCCGACCTGCTCGACCTCCTCGACATCCTCGGGTCGAACACGTACGACCAGGGCAGCTATCTCCCCGTGATCGCGACGGTGTTCGCGACCGGACCGCAGGCGGAGCCCGAGGCGTTCAGCCTGTCCATCGCGTCC
>JBJTAA010000389.1:0-2805 GCA_046090525.1 Planctomycetota bacterium | reverse complement strand
AGCCTGCTGCACGCCCGTCGGCATGGTCCAGGGCTCGTGCAGGTAGGCATCCGGCACGCCCGCAAGTTCCGGCAGCCAGCGGCGGATGAAGATCCCGTGGGGATCCTGGTCGAGCGCCTGCTTCGTGGGGTTGTAGATTCGCAGGGTGTTGATGCCGGTCGTGCCGCTTTGCATCTGCAGTTGCGACCAGTGGATGCCCGGCTCGAAGTCGAGGAAGTGGCGGGCGAGGTGGAGCCCGACGGGCCGCCAGTGCAGCCAGAGCGAGTAGGCTGCGAACGAGACGAGCAGGGCCCTCATCCGGAAGGTGAGCCAGCCGGTGGCCACGAGGCTCCGCATGCAGGCGTCGACGAGCGGATAGCCGGTGCGGCCGGCCTGCCAGGCGGCGAGGCGGTCGGCGTCGACCGCCCTCTCCCGCAGCCCGTCGGCCGCCCGGAGCATGTTCTGAAACTCGATCGCCGGCTCGTCCTCGAGTTTCTGCATGAAGTGGCAGTGCCAATGGAGCCGCGACTGCACGGCCCGCAGGCTCCGCTGCCAGGCGCGGAACGCCTGCCGCTCCCCGGGGCTCGTCGCCATGGTGAGCCCGGCGGCCACCTCCAGCCGCCGGGCCTCGCTCGCCTGCCAGACGTGGCGCATCGAGAGCGAGCCGAAGGCGAGGTGCGGGCTCAGCCGCGAGCAGGCGGTGGCTGCCGTGACGGGGCTGCTGATGCCGCCGGAATACCTCCGGCCGCGACGACTCAGGAAATCGTCGAGCACGTCATGGCCGGTCCGCTCGCCGCCGCGCTGTCGGTCTTTGCCGTCGGGCGGCAGGCCGAGGTCGCTACAGCCGAGGATGCCGGTGGTCTCGAGCCGCTCGATTCCCTCGCGACCGCCGCGGCCCACGGCCCTCGGCACGGTCGCCTGCGGGCTTTCCATCCGCGCTTCCCAGAGCCGGTTCCAGCCGTCGCGCGAGGCGAGCCGTCGCACCACACCCGTCTGCGGCAGTTCGAGAAACTCGACGCCCGCCTCGCGTGCCCACCGCCGCACGCGGCGATCGCGGGCATAGGTGACGCCCGTGCCGGTCTCCTCGTGGGCCACGAGCAGCGTGAAGCCCGTCTCGGCCCGCACCCGCTCGAGCATCGCGACGGCCTCGCCCCGGCGGGTCACGAGCCGGATGCCGAGGCGGCCGAGCGCGGGCTCGAGATCACGGAGACACTCCTCCTGGAAGGCGGTGTGGCTCGGATCCCACTCCGGCTGGACGAGGACCTCGGGCTCGTAGAGAAACAGGGCGAACACGGCCCCGCCTCGCGACCGCTCGACGGCGGTGGCGAGCGCCGCGTGGTCCGCCACGCGGAGATCGCGCTTCAGCCAGACGCAGACCGGAGGGCGGGCGGTCACTGGGCCACCGACGGGAAGCGGCGCGGACGTGCGCCGCCTCTACGATAGGCCGCGGGCGGCGAGCAGGTACTGGTGGAAGCACCAGATCCGCTCCTCGCGGGTGCCCAGGCATCCCTTGAAGGGCGTGGCGGCGAGGCCCTGCTGCACCGCCGCGAACACGCTCGCATCCTCCCGCTGGATCGCCGTATTCGCCTTGATGCCGTGACGGGCCACGAGCCGGGCCATCACCCGGGCGAAGGGATTCCGCCGCGTGCCGTCGAGGCTGAACATCCAGGCTTTCGTGGTGCTCGTGGCGGGCCCGGTCGGCAGATAGACCTGGCAGTAGGTGTAGAGGTCGGCGAAGGTGAAGACGAGGTTGGGAAAGACGTGGTGGTGGACGTATTCGGCGGTGTCGGTGCCGCCGCCGAGCCAGCCGGCGATCCGCCGCTGCCGCTGCATCAGCGGCGTGTCGCGGCCCATGTCGAAGACGAGCGTCGTCGAGCGGTTCTCGAGATAGTGCTTTTGCGCCTCTTCGGGAATCATCCCGAAGCCGCCGAGCGTCGTGGGATGCACCGCGGGGAGGTGGTAGGTCTCGACCGTGTTCTCGACCGGGATCTTCCAGTTGCAGGCGAAGTCGGCGGTGTAGCGCCAGTTGCAGGCGTAGGGCGCGGAGAAGGCGGCCGCGACGCGGTCGAACCACGCGCCGAGATGCGCGGCGAGCGACGGCCCCTCCGCCGCGAGTCGCACGAAGACGAGTTCACCGCAGGTGGCGACGGGGAAGGTGTCGAGCCGGGCGTTCTCCCGATCGAAGGGCTTGAAGCAGCCGCCGTCGGGCACCTTGGTCACGCGGCCGTCGACGCCGTATTCCCAGCCGTGATACTGGCAGGCGATGCCGGGGGCATGGCCGCGGGCCGCTTCGGTGAGCAGGCAGTGGCGGTGGGAGCAGATGTTGAGGTAGGCCCGCAGGCCGTCGGGCGTGTGGCGGACGAGGAGCGGACGGCCGACGAGATCGAGCGTGAGGAAGTCACCGACGCGGGGCAGGTCGCCCGTGAGGCAGACGGGGTGCCAGGCCCCGAGGAAGCAGCGCTCGACCTCGGCCCGGTGGACGTCGGGGGCCGAATAGTCGGCCGGCCGCAGGGCGTATTCGAGCTGCTCCTTGTGGACGAACATGCCGTCGACGGTAGTTCGGCCCCGGGGGCGGGGCAAACGGGGAGATGATGCTCCCGCGGGCACCTGCCCGCCAACGCCACTGGGCCTGGCAGCGCGGATTTTGTTGTGGGGCGGACTTGTAGTCTGCCTGGCCTCGGTTCGGGGGCCGGAGATCTGCGATGGCTTGCGGCCGGATTTGGCAGGTTCAAAACCTGCCCCACGGTCGGCCCATCGGCCTACCGCGGCTGCTGCAGTAGCCCCTCGACGAATCGCAGCCGCACGCCGAGCGACTGGTCGTAGCGG
>JBJTAA010000388.1:0-2226 GCA_046090525.1 Planctomycetota bacterium | reverse complement strand
GCATCTCACCTCGCTCAGGATCGAGCGGGCCCAGCACCTGCTCGCGGCGACCGACGACAAGGTGGAGTCGATCGCCCGGCAGGTCGGCTTCGAGAACGCCTCGGTCTTTTCCCGCGCCTTCAAGCGCTGGGTCGGCCGCAGTCCCGCCCGCTATCGGGAGTGACCGCGCTGCGGGCCGGTGCCTCGCTCGCCGGCGGTCCCGGGAGCCGCCTGGGCGTCGTGCCGGGCCCGGATCTCGTCGGCCGAAAGGGCCCGGGAAAACAGCCTCACCTCGTCGAGCAGCCCCTGGAAGCGACTGCGGTGGCCCGGAGCGAATCCGCCGAGCACGAGCTCGAAGTGGCTGCGATGGATCGGGCCGGGGCGGTCGAGCGTCGCGACCTCGGCGCCATCCACGTAGAGTCGCATCGTGTGACCATCGAACGTGCCGGCCAGATGCACCCAGCGGCCGAGCGGCAGGGGCTCGGGGGCGGTGAGGTGATGGCTCCAGGCGGTCTGCGGCACCTCGAAGCAGGGCTTGCCCTCGAGCAGGCCGAGGCGGTAGCCCGTGTCGGTGCCGCCGCCCTGGACGCGGTTCACGAGCCAGCGGTCGTGCTGCCCCGGCACGTCGGTCTTCACCCAGCAGTCGATCGTGATCGCCTCCGGCACCGAGAGGAGCGGAGCGTCCGGCACCACGACCACGCCCTCACCGCATGCGATCGCACTGGCGACGAGCCCCGGCACCCGGGCGACGCCGAGCAGTTCCCCGCCGAGCCGGTGCCCCGACGCGTCGCAGGCCACGGGCGTGTCGGCGGGCTCGTCGAAGGTCCACCAGCCCACGAGATCGGCCGCCGGCCGCTCGGCCGTGAGCCGCCGGGTCAACAGCGGCCGCAGTTCCTCGCGTCGGGCGAGGGCCAGCCGCGCGGCGGCATCGTAGGGCCCGAGGCCGACGTCTTCGGGCAGGAGGTCGACGTGGTCGTCCGGCGCCGTCGCGAACACCCGCCGCACCGCGTCGAGATAGCCGAAGCCGTGCTGCCGCGCCGGCGCGATGAAGTGCCCCTCGCTCCACTCGTTCCAGTTGTCGAGCAGGATCATTCGGCTCTCGAGCGAGCCCGGCGGCGACGCCGTGGCGATCGCCTTCGCCTCGCGGAGGAGCCGCTCGAACCGGTCGGGGGGCACCGACCACACGGTGCCCTCGTCGTGCCAGCCGCTCCAGCCCTGCGACACCGTCACCACCTGCGGCAGCACGCCGCGGTCGCGGACCCCGCGGATCGCCGCCAGCTGCCCGGCGACGGCCGCGTCGGGGTCGGGGCTGCCGGGGAGATACCAGCAGTAGGCGAACGACGCGTCGACGCCGAGGTCTCGCATCCGCTCGAGCGTGGCGGGCACGAACCCGCGGTGCTCGCCGAGCAGCGTCAGGCCGGAAAAGCCCGCGGCCCGGCAGGCGGCCCGCATCGCCGCGACCGCCCGCACCGCCGGCTCCATGCCGCCGAGATCGCGGATGAAGCTCTCCGTCTCGTAGATGAAGAGCACCGGCTGGCCGTCGATCGTGAGATAGTTGGGCCGCTTGAAGAAGGTCTCGATCCAGTACGGCACGACGTTGTCGAGCAGGTCGCGCTCGCCAGCCACGCCGCCCACGCCCTGGGCCTGGTTCTCCCAGAGGATCGCGAACCGCATCGTCTCGGCGACCCGCGACTTGAAGAGCCCGTCCTCGAGACCGCGGCCGAACCGCGTCCGCACGGCGCCGCCTTGGCCGGCGCGATACCAGCAGTAGACGAAGAACGAGATCCCGTGCTCGAGGGCCCACTTCGCCTCCCACTCCGCCACCTGCGGCTGTTCCTGGGCGTAGAGCCCGAGCGCCGGCAGCCGCTCCGGATGCCGGAGCACGCCCCGCCACAGATCGACCCGATCCGCCTCCCAGAGCGGGCAGTGGATCGCCCCCACGAGCATGTCGGTCGCGACGGGCTGCGGTGGCGGAACGGCGTCGAGCTTCTCGACGGCCAGGGGCGGGAGAAAGTTCACCGTCAGCGGGCGCCGCACGGCCGCCATGCCCGGGGCCGCGAGTTCGAGCCCGATCTCCGCCGGGCCGCCGGCCGTCGCCTCGACGACGAACTGCAGGCGGTGCTCGCCATCGGTGGCGGCGATCGGGATCGGGGTGGGAGCCGCGGGGGCCAGGAGCCGGAGCCCCGGCGGCAGCACGAGCGAGGCGGTCACCTCCGCGTCGGCCGCCCCGTCGTTGACCACGACCGC
>JBJTAA010000387.1:0-5157 GCA_046090525.1 Planctomycetota bacterium | reverse complement strand
CGCGGCGACAATCGCGCCGGCATCCACAGACAGCCGAACGGACACCACCGGCGAGTCGACATCGGTGACGACAGGCCCACCGGCCGGCCAGACGAGGTTGCCCGGCACGTCCTCCACCACGGTGAAGCCCGGGGGAGCCCGCAGCACCGGCGCATCGTTCACCGCGACGATCGTCACCGGCACGTTGACCGCCGACGAGAGCCGCTGCGCGCCCGCTCCCTCGGCGATCGTCACGCCGAGCACCCGCAGACCGGACGCATTGGCGGCCGGCGAGTAGACGATGCGGGCGGGGTCGCCCGTGAAGAAGGCGTTGAGATTCGCCAGCGTGCCCGTGAACGAGCGGGCGGTGGGCGTGCCGCCGACCACGACACCGCCGCCGTTCACAGCCGCGATCGAGCCGTCCGCAATCCGCAGCGTGACGGTCATGACCGTGCCGGCCGGCGAGTCGGCGTCGGTGAACGGAGTGCCGGTGAACCGGAGTGCGGCGGGCGTGTCCTCGGTGAACCGGAAGCCGCTCGGCGGCGTGACGCGCGGCGGCGTCCGCGGCTCGGCGACGTTCAGCACGTTGACCGTTACCGGGAGTTCCGTGGCCTTGGCCGGAATCCCGGCGTCGGTCGCGATCACCGTGAACCGATACGCGTTCTTCGCCTCGAAGTTGGCCGGCGACTTCAGCCGCACCTCGCCCTTCCCCGAATCGATCGTGACGATGGCCGCGTCGTCGACGAGGCCGGTCTTGAGCGAGTAGGTGATGCGGTTGCCGGGGGGATCGTCAGCGTCGGTCGCCCGGGCCGTGTAGACCACCGTCGTGACCGGGGCGTTCTCGTTGACGGCGCCGGTGAAACCGCCGTTGAAGACCGGCGCGAAGAGATTGCTGTCGGCCGTGATGCTGGTGAATCGCACGGCGGCACCGACGTTGGGCGTGCCACCCGCCGCCACGGCGGCCGCGATCTCGCGGGTGGGGTTGTCGTAGCGCAGGTCGTTCGTGCCGCCGCCACCGTCGAGGGTGCCGCCGAACACGACATCGGGACCCGTCATCACGAACCGGTCGTTGCCCGAGCCACCCACGACCCGCTCGACCGCGCTGCCGGCGTGCGTGGCCCGATCGCCGGCGGCCGTCGTCGCCGTCACGCTGCCGAGCGCCACCGTCAGCGGCACGCTCACGCCGGAAAAATCCATCGCGTCGCTGCCATCCGCGACGCCCTCGAGCACGCTGTCGGTGCCGAAGTCGTTCGTGAACCCGAACGTGTCGTTGCCGGGTCCGCCGACGAGCGTGTCGTTGCCGGTGCCGCCGCGGATCAGGTCGGCCCCCTCCTCACCCTGGATCGTGTCGGCGCCGGCGTGGCCCTCGAGCTTGTCGCCCTGCGAAGACCCGGTGAGCGTGTCGCCGCCGTCGCCTCCCTCGAACCAAACCGGGTGCGAGCCGCCGGTGAGCGTGTCGCTGCGGGAGCTGCCGATCACGTGCCGCAGGTCCACGACGCCCGCCACGCCCGTCACGGCCCGCGGCGTGGTCAGGGTGACGACGGGCGTGTAATCCACGGTCACCGGGCTCGTCCAGAGCGAGTAGTCGAGCGTGTCGAGGTCGCCGAAGCCGAAGCCCGGCGTGCCGCCCCCCTCCAGGCGGCCGGCGAAGGCCGCGGCGTCGGTGATCCGGAAGGTGTCGGCCGCCGTGCCACCGCGAACGAGATCGATGCCCGCGGCGGAGACGGCCGTCACGCGACTCGTGCCGAACGTCGCCACGATCTTCCCGCTCACCTCGAAGAGGATGCCGGCGGCGCCGCTGGAGAACAGCATCCGGTCGAAGCCCTGGCCGAAGATCTCGGCGACCGTGTCGGTCTGGCCGAGGTCGAGGAACTCGTAGGTGTCGTCGCCACCGCGGCCGGCGAGGGTGTTGATGCCGCCGCGGCCGTCGAGCCGGTTGTCGCCGTCGGAGCCGAAGAGAACGTCGTCGCCCGCGCCGCCGATCGCGTCGTCGAACCCGACGATCCCGGCCGTGCCGGTCGCCGTGCCCGCGCGGAGATCCACCTCCACGGCTCCGGCCCAGGCTGCCCACTCGTCGGCGAGGTCCGTGTAGCGGATCGAGTCGCTGCCGCTGCCGGCCTCGAACGTCGCGGTCGTGCTCGCCCCGTCCCGGAGGGTGAGGGTGTTGTCCCCGTCGCCGAGCGCGACCACGTCGATGCCGTCGTTGAGGAATTGGATCGTCACGTCCGGCTTGGCCGACTCGACGAGGGTCCCGACACCGGCGGCGCCCACCCGGACGTCGAACCCGGCCGACTCCAGCGGCACGAGGTCGAGCGTGTCGGTGCCGGCGTTGGGAAACTCGTCGACGGTCGTGGTGCTGCCCGCACCGACGAGATAGCGGTCGCTCCCCTGGCCGCCGGCGAGGCGGTTGTCGGTGCCCGACCCCGCATCGAGGACGTCGTCGCCGGTGCCGCCGGTGAGCACGTCCTTGCCACCGTTGCCCCGCATCACCACCCTGCCCGTGAACGTCGCGGCGGAGAAGATGTTGTCGCCGGCGCCGCCGGCGAACAGGCCGACCTCGAGACCGGAGGCGTTGTCGACGCCGTAGGCGGTGAGTTGGGCGTTGGTGAGCGACGCGAAGAGCAGGTCGTCGCCGGCCGCGAGCGCGGAGACGTCGAGCACGAGCGTGTCGGTGTCGCCGTCGCCGCGGAACGTGTCCGCCTTGTCACCCGTGGGCGCGACCGCGAACTCGCCGCCGAGCGTCACGTCGCGGACCACGATCGTGTCGTCGCCGGCGCCGCCGATCGCCTTCTGCCCCGACTTGCCGCCGCCGGCGCCGACCACGAGGAGGTCGTCGCCGTCGCCGCCGTCGAGCGTGTCGGCGTCGGCCCCGCCGAAGAGTTCGTCGTCGCCACCGAGGCCGGCGATCGTGTCGGCCCCGGCGCCGCCGTAGGCGGTGTCGGCCTGGCCGCCGCCCGTGATCGTGTCGTCGCCATCGCCGCCATCGAGCCAGTTGCCGGCTCCGACGGTGCCGTCGGGCCGCGCCCCGCCGCGGCCGCCCTGGATCACGTCGTTGCCGCCGTCGCCGGCCAGCACGTCGCCCTGCAGGCCGCCGTCAATCCGGTCGTCGCCGCCGCGGCCGCGGATCGTGTCGCGGCCGCCGTAGATGATGAGGTCGTCGGCGATGAGAAACGAAGCGACGCCGGCGAGATGACTCCCGGCCAGATCGTCCGTCACGTGGCGGGCGTCGTCGCCGACGAGCAGGTCGGCCGAGCCGTCGCAGCCGCCGTCGATGAAGTCGTCACCATCGTAGAGCCTCGTGAGGCGTTCCTCGTTGCCGAAGCCGACGGTCACCACCTGGCGGCCGGTGATCGTGACCTGGAAGTCGGTGCGGGCGGAGTCGGGAACGACCTCGAACGGCACCACCGCGAGACCGCCGAAGGTCGTGTCGGCGGGACGCACGAACTCGGGGAGTGTGAAGAGCCTGCCGGCCTCCGCGAACGCGAGCGGATCGCCGTTGCCGAAACTGCTCGCCGAGAACACGCCGCCCAGGCTGCCCAGGGCGAAGACTTCGCCTGCCGCGGTGACATCGAGGCCGGTCAGATACTCGAGCCTCTCGTCCTTGGCTGGCTGCGGGAGGGCGATGTCGGCGTGCCGCAAGGCCGTGAGCGTGAGGCCCTCCGACACCATGGTCGTGTCGACGCGGTAGATCGCCTGCTGACGCGCGGGGTTCGGGAACGACGTGTCGGTGAGGTCGGGCGGACTGCCCGCGAAGCCGACGAAATACACCTCCTGGGCCGAGCGGACCGCGAGGTCGCCGACGGCGTAGACGGGCTGGGGCTCGGCGTCCACGAACGTCTGCAGCCGACCCAGTCGCTGCCACAGGTCGATGCCGGGCGCGTAGGTGACGATCACGCCCTCCTTGGTCACACCGATCAGGCGGGTCGCGTCGAGGACGTCGATCGCGATGATCTCGCCCTCCGCGCTCAGGCTCATGTCGGTGAGCCGGCCCGCGGACACGTCGTACCGCCAGAGGCCCGCCGCTCCGCCATCGGTCGCCGTGCCCACGATGAACGCGGTCGAGCGATCGAACATCGCCAGGTCGCGGGCGACGAACTCGGTGAACGACCCGATCTCGGTGGCGGCGAACGGAGTGCCGCCGATCTCCCAGAGGATCGACTTGCCGGCGTCGCGGTTCGTCACCGCGTACAGCGTTTCGGGTTTCGACACGCCGCCGCCGGTCACCTGGTGGAACTTGCCGGTCGGCGTCTGCCGCACCACGTACGTGCCGGGGATCAGATCCGAGAAATCGAACGTCGCGTCCGCCCGACTCGATCGCGTCGTGCCGACGAGCATCTCGACGCCGTTCTCGACGCGATACAGGCTGATCGTCTGGTCGGCGATCCCCGGCTCGCCCCGGGCCTGGACGAGATCGGGCGCGAGCCCGGCGTCCTGGGCGGCTGGATCGTGCAGCCAGACGCTCCCCATGATCGTGCCGCCGGTCGGCTGGACGATCGATCCACCGAGCACGACGACCGGCGGAACGTCCCCGGCCTCTGCTCCGACGTCCACGGGAGCGCCCGCCATCGAGAACGCCAACACCATCCCCTGCCGCTGGACGGTGTCGCCCTGGAACTCGACGAGGAAGTCGCGGGAGTCGGCATCCAGGCCGTCGAACAGGTTCACCGTCCACGTCGCCGGCCTGGTCACGGCCACGTCCAGCAACGGCGACGTGTCGAGCCGCACCGTGTACACCGCGGCGGGGAGATCGTCGAACCGATAGCCGCCCCCCGCATCGGTGACCGTGCCCGGCTCGCCGAGGTCGCGCACGCCGTTGGCGATCACGTCGAGAAACACCGTCAGGCCCGCGAGCGGCTCCTGGGGCTCTCCCTTCGGCTGCCCGAGGACGGTGCCACGGATCGTGCCCGTCAGGCGTTCGGCGAGCGTGAAATTGCGGTCATCCACGACTTCGCTGCTTTCCACGCCGACCTCGCGGACGGCCGGAAACACATCCCATCGTCCCGGATCGACCGCGAGACGGACGGGGTAGTCGCCGGGGTAGAGATAGTCGAACCAGTAGCGGCCCTGGGCATTCGTCCGCGTCGTCTTCTCCCCCTCCTCGAAGAGGCCCGTGCCATTGGCATCGATGTAGACCGCCACGTCGGCCAGCGGCGTCGGGTCGCCCTGCACCTGCTCCTG